>CAMFGQ010000063.1 GCA_945950065.1 uncultured Clostridia bacterium | reverse complement strand
TAAAAAGGTAGCTCCGATTGAGAGCTACCTCGTTAATGAAGTCCAACTTTAATGGCATCAACTGGACAAACGGTTAAACACATCCTACATCTGACGCAGCGATCTTCATCAATCTCTGCATATCCGAAGACATCTTTAATGGCATCCATGGGGCAAATTGCAATGCACTCCTTACAGTTGATGCAGACTTGGGGATCAATAGTTAGTTTCATAGATTGCTTCTTTTACTTTCTTGAGGAATTCTCCTATTTTCATTTCATAGACATAACTCATCATGGACTGTTGAGAAACGGGTTCGAGATTTACAAAGCACCGTGTCATGGGGAACATAAAGGGAAGCTGGGCAGCGGGATAAACTTCTAAACTAGAACCTAATATCAATAGGAAATCTGCCTTTTCCAGTTCAGTGATGGCTTCTTGGAATGCTACCTGAGGTAGGGCTTCGCCAAACAAGGTAAGGGAAGGGCGAAGAGGTCCACCACAGCTGCAAGACTTTTGAGCAAGGAAGTCTTCCTTGGAAGCCTGTTGTTGGCAGCTGTTGCAATGAAAATGGGCCATGGAACCATGAAGTTCAATGACACGTTTACTTCCAGCACGTTCATGAAGACCAGAGATGTTTTGTGTAATGATGCCTTTTAGAAGGCCTGCTTGTTCTAATTGAGAAAGGAAATAATGGCCCTCATGAGGTTCGACACCATCCAGTGCATGGATACGGTGGGAATAGAATTCGTGAAAGAGGGGATAGTTACTATGTAGGGCATCTACGCTGGCTAGAGTTCGGGGATCGTGGTTTCTCCAGAGTCCCTCTGGGCCGCGAAAGTCTGGTAAGTTGCTTTCTGTGTCCATCCCTGCACCTGTAAAGGCTAGGACATAGTGGGAACTGAGTAGGTCATGTAAAAATTCTTTCACGTGAAGACTCCTTTCTTGTACTATAAATCCAGAGGTGGTCTCGCGATTTTGAAACCCTGAAAATTCAGGTGGGTGCCCTGCGGAGGTCTTAGATCGAAATCGTATTCCTCTTCGACGTGAGCTCCCTCAAAATGCTGTGCGGTTCAAAATATGGTGAGATCCTCTGGACATGTATAGTATAGCATAGTTTCACTTTTTTGTCCTTATTTGCGTCAAAAAAAGAGGTAAATTTGAGACGGATTAGCTAATAAAGGGTGAAGTTTAGGTAAGTTTTGTTAAACCTTCCTAGACTGTGGTATACTAATAAGGATTTAGATCATATCGTGGAGGAATAAGGATGCATCAAATTTTGGATTCAACCGAGAATTATTTAGAAGCAATCTATATGCTTTCGCTGGAACAAGACTGTATTCGTGCCATTGATGTCGTCCATCAATTGGAACTAAGTAAACCCTCTGTAAGCATCGCTCTTAAAAAGATGGCTGCTGAGGGACTGATTGTTGTAGATAAAAAGAACTGTATTCACCTCTTAGAAGAGGGACTGGAAATGGCGAAAAACATCTATGAGAAGCATATGTTTTTTGTGCGCCTCCTAGAAGCTTCAGGAGTCGATGCTGAGCGAGCAGAAGAGGATGCATGCCAGTTGGAGCATGCTATCAGTGATGAAAGTTTTAATAAACTCAAAGCCTTTATTAAGCTAAATGATTAGGATAGGATAAGCGTGTCTTATCCTTTTTTTAATGTTACGCTTACTTGTATCAGGCTTTATCAAGGATATCTGTAAAGATGAAGGCAACTTCACAGAAAAAGTCCTTCTGATGAAGATTGCCAAGAAGTCCATGGAATCAATGCAGTTTTGTGAGGAAAGATCCTTCTCCTTTCGTTGACTTTAAGCCCTTTGATAGGTATACTTTAAACTGGACGATGAGTGGAGGAGTAGCTTATTTTAAACCTGTAGCGAGCCGGAGATGGTGAAAGCCCGGTGGAGAGAAATCTGTGAAGAACAACCAGGAGTCCGCAGGGTCTGCTCCTTATCGCAGTTTGAGTTAGAATTAGGGTGGTACCACGGCTTTTCGTCCCTTGGATGAAGGGCCTTTTTTTGTAAAGGAGACACAGGATGAAACTAAAATGTAAAGAGCTTTATGAAAGCTACTCGGCCTATGAAGGCAAGGATGTCCTTCTACAGGGCTGGGTAAAACAAAAGAGAACCAGTTCCAATGTAGGTTTCATTGAACTGAGTGATGGCAGTATGTTTGAGCGCATACAGATTGTCTTTGATCGAGAGCTTCCAAACTTTAATGAACTGGATCACTTAGGGATTATGTCTTGCATTCAAGTGGAGGGAAAGGTTGTGTTAACTCCCGGTGCAAAACAAGACTTTGAAATTCACGCCTATGCCATTCAAGTTCTTTTTGAAGCGGATAAAGACTATCCTTTGCAGACAAAGCGCCATAGTCTTGAGTTTTTAAGAACCATTCTTCATCTACGCCCTCGCACAAACACCTTTATGGCTGTCTTTCGCGTGAGGAGTTTACTTAGCCATGCCATTCACCAGTTTTTCCAAGAGCGTGGTTTTGTCTATGTACACACACCACTAATTACGGGGACCGATGCAGAAGGTGCAGGAGAGTTATTCCGTGTTACGACATTGGACTTTGATGATTTTCCAAAGGATGAACATGGTAAACATGATCCCAAAAAAGATTTCTTTGGTAAGGATACCTATTTGACGGTTTCAGGCCAACTGGCTGTCGAGCCTTTTGCCCTGACCTTCGGCAATGTCTATACCTTTGGTCCTACCTTCCGTTCGGAGAATTCCAACACAGCACGTCATGCTTCTGAGTTCTGGATGATAGAACCAGAAATGGCTTTCTGTGATCTAGAGTGCAACATGGAAGTGGCTGAAGCCATGATGAAGTATATGGTGCAGTATGTCTTGGAGCATGCTCCCCAAGAAATGGACTTCTTTAACCGCTTTGTGCAAAAGGGTCTTTTAGAGCGTCTTGAACTGATTCTGCGTGAGCCCTTTGGACGCATCACCTATACTGAAGCCATTGAGCTTCTTCAAAAAAGCGGAAAGGAATTCTCCTATCCAGTAGAGTGGGGCTGTGACCTACAAACAGAACATGAGCGCTATTTAGCTGAAGAACACTTTGGGAAGCCTGTTTTTGTTACCGACTACCCTGCTGAGATTAAAGCCTTCTACATGAAGCAAAATCCAGATGGTAAAACCGTAAGGGCTATGGATCTTCTTGTTCCAGGAGTTGGTGAAATCATTGGTGGATCCCAAAGAGAAGATGATTATGGGAAGCTACTAAAAACCTTAGAAGATCGCAACATGGACGTTGAAAACTACAGATGGTATTTAGATCTACGACGATATGGTTCAGCTGTTCACTCAGGCTATGGTCTGGGTTTTGAGCGTGCTGTTCAATATATAACCGGCATGAGCAACATCAGGGACGTCATTCCCTATCCGCGCACGCCAGGCAATGCTGATTTTTAATTAAAAGGAGTTAAAGCATGAAAAGAATTCTTGTAACTGGAGCCACAGGCCAAATTGGAACCGATCTCGTTGATAAACTGATGGAAGTCTACGGTGATGACAACATTCTATCTTGTTCACGAAGAGCTCGACCAGACAATTGGGCAGGGACACATTATGAGTCTCTAGATGTAACTGACGGAAAGCGTTTTTATGAGTTAGCGAAAGACTTTAAAGCTGACACAATCCTACATTTAGCTGCTGTTCTTTCTGCAGTGGGTGAAGACAATCCTCAACTGCTCTGGGACATCAATGTCAATGGCCTCTACAATTCCCTAGAGATTGCAAGAGAGCTTGATACAGCACTCTTTGTACCTAGTTCCATTGGTGCCTTTGGTCCTAGTACTCCTAAAATGGACACACCCCAAGTTACCCTACAACGTCCAACCACTGCCTACGGTGTAAGTAAGGTTGCAGGAGAATTACTCTGTGATTACTACTTTAAGCGTTTTGGCGTTGATACTCGTGGTGTTCGTTTCCCTGGGCTGATTTCCTACAAAGCACTTCCTGGTGGAGGAACAACCGACTATGCAGTGCATATCTATTATGATGCTTTGGAAAAAGGTAGCTAT
Organism: uncultured Clostridia bacterium; assembly: GCA_945950065.1. GTDB lineage: Bacteria > Bacillota > Clostridia > Peptostreptococcales > Acidaminobacteraceae > DTU036. Next base: position 3,917 of record CAMFGQ010000063.1, on the reverse strand, counting down.
ACCTCCTTTATCGGCAAAGGAACCTATATGGATATGATGTATATGCCTGATGCTGTAGACTGTATTCTTGACCTGATGGAAGCTGATCCAGATAAACTGATTGATCGCAATGCCTTTAATGTTTCTGGTATGAGCTTTGAACCAGAAGAAATTAAAGCCAGCATTCAAAAATACATTCCTGACTTTACCATGGACTATGATGTAGATCCTGTACGTCAAGCCATTGCAGATTCATGGCCAGATCGCATGGACATCAGTGCTGCAAAAGAGCAGTGGGGCTTTGATCCTAAATACGATCTTGATGCCATGACTAAAGATATGTTAGAGAAACTGGCTAAGAAATAAGGAGGAAATGTGACGCTTCAATTTGATGCTTTACCTGAATATCCCGACTTTATTGAAGGCATCCGTCGTGCGCCCAAGCGTAGTGTAGAGCTAAGCCTTGAAGATAAAAAGCTTGCTGTTAAAAATGCTCTTCGCTACATTCCTGAGAAATTTCATCAAGAAATGGCCAAGGAGTTTTATCAAGAGCTTGAAGAACATGGCCGCATTTACGGCTATCGCTTCCGTCCAGTAGGGAACATCAAGGGACTACCTGTAGATGAGTACCCTGGTGAGATCCTCGAGGCTAAAGCCATTCAAGTCATGATTGATAACAATCTTGACTTTGATGTTGCCCTCTATCCCTATGAACTGGTGACCTATGGTGAAAGTGGACGCATTTTTCAAAACTGGATGCAGTACCATCTGGTGAAACAGTACTTAGCTAAATTACAAGCCGATGAAACACTTGTACTGATGAGTGGGCATCCTCTTGGTATTTTTAAATCCCATGAGGGAGCACCACGACTTACCATTACCAACGGCCTCATGATTGGCATGTATGACAATCAAAAGGATTGGAATCATGCGGCAGCTCTTGGCGTAGCCAACTATGGTCAAATGACAGCAGGTGGCATGATGTATATTGGGCCACAGGGCATTGTTCATGGTACCTACAATACACTGCTCAATGCAGCCAGACTTAAACTGGAAGATAAGCAAGACCTCACAGGTGTTCTTTTTGTTACCAGTGGTCTTGGTGGCATGAGTGGAGCCCAAGGTAAGGCTGTAAAGATTGCAGGAGGAGTAGGCATCATCGCTGAAGTGGACATGTCCCGTATTCAAACACGCCTTGATCAAGGCTGGATTGATGAATCTAGTGATGACCTGAAAACCATTGTGGATCTTGCTCTAGAGTATCAGAAAAAAGGTGAGCCACGTGCTCTTGCTTATCATGGCAACGTGGTGAATCTTCTTGCCTATCTGCGCGATGAAAAGATTCACGTCGATCTTCTTAGTGACCAGACTTCATGTCATGTACCCTATGATGGGGGTTACTGCCCAGTAGGCTGTGCAAGCTTTGAGGAGCGCACCAGGATGCTGGCAGAAGATCCAGAAACCTTTAATAAGCTTGTGGATGAGAGTCTTGTTCAGCACTACCAGCTCATCAAAGATCTCTGTGCCGATGGCACCTATTTCTTCGATTATGGTAATGCCTTTATGAAGGCTGTCTATGATGCGGGCGTAGTGGAGATTTGTAAGAATCAACAAAACGAAATGGATGGCTTCATCTGGCCTTCCTATGTAGAAGACATCATGGGACCCCTGCTCTTTGACTATGGCTATGGCCCCTTTAGATGGGTATGCCTCTCTGGAAAAGAAGAGGATCTAGATGCCACAGATCAGGCAGCCATGGAGATGATCGATAAAGATCGTCGCTATCAAGATCTTGATAACTGGATCTGGATTCGTGATGCAAAGAAGAATGGCCTTGTTGTGGGTACCCAGGCAAGAATTCTCTACAGTGATGAAGTGGGTCGTGTCAACATTGCCCTTCGCTTTAATGAACTGATTCGAGAAGGAAAGATTGGTCCTGTTATGCTTGGTCGTGACCATCATGATACAGGCGGAACCGATTCCCCCTTTAGAGAAACATCTAACATTTATGATGGCTCCAAAGTCATGGCTGAAATGGCTACACAGAGCTATGCAGGCAATGCAGCACGCGGTATGACCATGATTGCCCTTCACAATGGTGGAGGCGTGGGCATCGGAAAATCCATCAATGGTGGTTTTGGCCTAGTGCTGGATGGCAGTGAACGCGTGGATGACATCATTCGTTCAGCTCTAAGCTGGGACGTCATGGTAGGTGTTGCGCGACGTGGTTGGGCAAGAAATGAACATGCCATGGAAACTGTAGAAGAATTCAATCAAGAAAAACGTGGAGAAGTTACCCTACCTTATCTTGTTGATGAGGCAATCATAGAGGAGTGTATTTCGTGAGTGCAATGTTAGAGTGTATTCCTAACTTTAGTGAAGGAAGAAATCAGGAGACCATTGAAGCCATTTTGGATACTGTACGTGGAAAAGAAGGTCTTAAACTTCTTGACTATAGTTCTGATAAAGACCATAACCGTACAGTGGTTACCTTAGTTGGTTCTCCCCAGGCTTTAAAAGAACATCTGGTGAACTTTGTAGCTGAAGCAAAAAAACGTATTGACCTACGTCAACATGAAGGACAGCATCCCCGTATGGGAGCAGTGGATGTCATGCCTTTTGTTCCCATTCGAGGCATCACCATGGAAGAAACCGTGGAGTTCAGTAAAGAACTGGCCAAGGAACTCCATGAAAAACTGGAGATTCCCATTTTCCTTTATGAAGAGTCAGCTTCAGAAACTTATCGCAAGAACTTAGCCACACTTCGCAAGGGACAGTTTGAAGGCATGAAGGAAAAAGTACAAGACCCTCGCTTTAAACCCGACTTTGGTGATGATGTACATGAGAGTTTTGGAATTATGGCAGTTGGTGCCCGTCCTTTCTTGGTTGCCTACAACGTGAACCTGGATACGGATAAACTAGAAATTGCTGATACCATTGCAAGAAATGTTCGACACATCAGTGGTGGACTTCGTTTTGTAAAAGGAATGGGTGTAGCACTAGAAGACCGTGGTCAAGTTCAGGTCTCCATGAATCTAACGAACTTTGAAAAGACACCGATTCATCGTGTCTTTGAACTCATTAAACTCGAAGCTTCACGCTACGGCGTCAATGTCGTAGGAAGTGAAATCATTGGACTGGTTCCCATGGCAGCCATGGTGGACACAGCTTCTTGGTATCTGCGTACTGAAGGATTCAGTATGGATCAGGTCCTTGAAGCCAAGATCATGGAATAGACATGCTGCTCACCAATATTGGAGAGCTGGTAACATTTCAAGGAAAGACTGCACAAAGGGGTAAGGCCATGGCTGAACCCCTTGTGCTGCATAATGTGGCCCTTCGTATTGAGGGAGAGCGCATTGTGGAGATTCTCCCTATGGACCAGCTTTCAGAGGAAGAGAAAAAATCTGGCTATGACTGTCAAGGGAAACTGGTTACTCCAGGCTTTGTCGATAGCCATACTCATTTTATCTTTGGAGGAAGTCGTGCCAAAGAGGCAGCCCTTCGCCGAGCAGGAGCCAGCTACATGGACATTATGGAAGCCGGCGGAGGCATCCAATATACCGTAGACCATACGCGAAACGCTAGCTTTGATGAACTCTACTGCCAAGGAGAAAAACGACTCAATCAATTTCTATCCTTGGGCATCACAACCGTGGAAGGAAAAAGCGGCTATGGCCTAGATGAGGAGACAGAACTTAGACAACTAGAGGTCATGGCTAAGCTAAAAGAAGACCATCCCATGGACATCGCTCTGACCTATATGGGTCCCCATGCCCTCCCCAGAGAATACAAGGATAGGCAAGAGGAGTTTATGGACTTCCAGTGCGAGATCATGTTACCAAGGGTCAAAGACCTAGTTGACTTTGCCGATATCTTTACAGAGAAAAATGTCTTCGAACTAGAAGAATCAAAGCGGTATCTGCAAGCTGCTAAAG
>CAMFGQ010000062.1 GCA_945950065.1 uncultured Clostridia bacterium | reverse complement strand
AAAGAATTGGGAGCAGAGGTTGATTTGTGTCCTCTTATCGAAATTCAGCCACGCAGCTTTGAACTTCCTGATCCCGATAGTTTTGAAGTACTGATCTTCACCAGTGCCAACGGAATCCACTTCTTCCTTGATCAGTGGATGAAAGAAAGGGATGCCCGTAGTTTTGCAAACAAATTCATTGCTACGGTTGGTCCCATGACTGCCAAGGCACTAAAAGATTATGGTTTAAGTAGTGATTTTATTCCTAAACTGTACACGGGACTAGATTTGGGTAAAGAACTCCTTGAGAGAGGTCTTGTTCAAGACAAATCCATACTCTGTGTACGAGGTCAAAAAACAGGTGGGGATCTAGGACGCCTCCTTCAGGAAGAAGACTTTAGTGAACTGATTGTTTATGACACTGCACTACTGGAACAGACACCTGAAAAACTAAAGCGTTATGACTATATCTGCTTTACTTCCTCCTCTGCGGTGGAAAGCTTTAGCAAGGTTTTTACTGGAGACCCCTCTACCATTCGCGCTCTATGTATAGGACCAAAGACCATGGAAACAGCTGAGGCAGAAGGATACATCTGCGAGATGCCTCCAGTTGCTACCATTGATTCCATGGTAGATTATCTGATTGAGAAATATTGGGAGGTATAGATGACAGGGAGCACGCTTAAAAAAATCCTACTTTTTGTGATGGTGGCCTTTTTGCTGCTCTTTCTCATCATCGCCACCAATGAAACCATTAGCCTTTATCAGAGGCTTTCCACTACCCATCAGGTACTTGGTATCCTCTTTCTGATTCTTGCAGGAAGTATTCTGCTCGCACTGAGTATCCTTCCTCTCTTTGCTCTCTATCGCTACAAGAAGTTGCCTGAACCACCAGAGGCGGTAGAAGGAGAGGAATATGATCGATACCTTGGACTTCTCCACGGAGATCTCAAACAAAATCGATATCTCTTGGAAAGAGGAATCACTCTGCCAGGAGAAAATCTTAAGGAAGAGATTGAACTTGCTTACAACGAACTCAATGTTGAAGCTGAGAAATTGATTAAAAAAGACGCAACATCGGTCTTTTTAACCACATCCATTTCGCAAAACGGTTCCTTAGACAGTCTCTTTGTCCTGGTGAGCCTAACACGACTCCTTTGGAGACTGACCACCCTCTACGAAAGAAGACCTAGTCCAGCAAAATTCATTCGACTCTACACCAATGTTGCTGCGACAGCTATGATCGCTAGAGGCGTAGAAGATCTGGACCTGATTAGTCAACAGTTAGAGCCTCTTCTAGCCTCTTTGGTAGGAGGTAGTGTCCTATCTCTTATTCCTGGAACCCAAGTTCTAACAGGAGTGGTGGTAAGCTCCATCATGGAGGGATCCCTCAATGCACTGCTGACGCTGAGAGTAGGATGCATTGCCCAAGGCTATCTGACTGCACTGACAAAACCAGGGACAACCATCCTACGAAGAAGTGCAGCACTTCGTGCAGCTGGTCTTCTCGGAGGCATCCTAAAGGAGAATGCGATTCTCGTTGTAAAGAGCTTTACTGCAGCAACAAAAAAAGCTGCAAAAACCAGCTTAGGTTTATAGACATTGAGTGAGAGGAAACTCTCACTTTTTACTTTCTATTAAATCCCTAGAAAAAATGGGTTATACTAGACAGGGAGGACCCATGAAAAAGAAGGAAATGAGCCTGTTTCAAATCTTTTTATCCGCCTTAAAGCTCAGCTCCATTACCTTTGGAGGTGGCTTTGTTATGATTGGCATGATGGAGCGTAAATTCGTTCAAGAGACAGAAATCCTTCGTTCTGAAGAGATGATGGACATTGCAGCCATTGCCCAATCGGCACCAGGAGCAGTGGCGGTTAACGCTTGGATCTTGCTGGGCTATCGCTTGGCAGGGCTACCAGGGAGCCTTATTGCTACTCTAGGAGCCGTTCTTCCACCTCTCTTTATTATTGGTGTTCTATCCCTAATCTATCAACAATTTATCACCAGTCCTGTTGTTGCCACCATCATGAAAGGCTTGCAGATTGGTGTTGCTGCAATCATTGTTGATCTCGTTCTAACACTGATCCAGGCTATCGCAGGTGATTCACGTCCTATCGACTTCTTACTTGCCTTTGCGGCACTAATCGCCCTGCTACAGTTCAATGTACCCATCTATATGATCATCCTGATCTATGCAGCCCTTGGATTATGGAGGAAAAAATGATCTTTCTCAAACTGTTTTTTTCTTTCATTCAGATCGGGCTCTTTAGTGTAGGTGGTGGCTATGCTGCTATCCCCTTGATCAAAGAGCAGGTTGTGAACCTACACGGCTGGCTAACGGTGAAGGAGTTTTATGATATTGTGACCATTGCAGAGATGACTCCAGGACCCATGGCAATTAATGCTGCAACCTTTGTGGGCATCAAAATCGCTGGCATACCGGGGGCTTTTTTGGCAACCTTTTCAACGGTACTTCCCTCTATCTTTATTGTTACAGCACTGGCCTCGCTTCTTTACCATAAGCGTGGTCCAGCGGTTGGCTACATGGAGAGGGTGCTTTACGGGATTCGTCCTGCTGTAGTGGCCATGATTAGTTCTGCTGCCCTTGGGCTGATGAAGATAGCTCTCATCGAAGATGCTTCCATTGATTTTTTAGAGTTAGGACTCTTCCTTTTAGCTGTCTATGTTCTACGTAAAAAGAAGGCCTCACCCATGGTTATTCTTGTAGTTTCTGGTTTCGCCTTCTTTGTTCTGCAGAGTGTTTTAACTTTTGCTCAATAAGGGTTGGTAGGTTAGATATTCCCCACTATTTTTCTTCTTTTACTTTCTGTTTATGTCATATTTTTGATATACTATAGAGGGGTAGTCATCATGAAACAACCAATCCGTTCTATCGAAGGCTTTCGAGCACTTGCATTTATTGCAGTTACGCTTTATCACCTTTATCCTTACCACCTACCCGGTGGTTTTTTAGGTGTGGTCACCTTCTTTGTTATGGCGGGCTTTTTTATGTCCTTACCCTTTGCCAGGGGCGAAGCCAAACCTCTATTATCACTGTATCGATCTCGCTTTTTTAAATTAATGCCTCCCATAATCTTTCTTGTACTTGGTGTGAGTGCTTGGACTTACTTTGTTCAGCCCCAGATTTTTTCTACAGTTGTTACCTTTCTTCCCAGTACTTTGCTGGGTGTTAATAATTATAAACAGCTCCTCTCAGGAACGAGTTACTTTGATCTCCACGGGAATTTTAATCCCTTTGTCCATCTCTGGGCACTAAGCGTTGAGATGCAATTTTATCTTTTCTATCCACTTCTCTTAAAGAGGATGGAAAGAGTGAGTCGGACAACAGTTATAAAGATTCTTTCTGCTCTGACTCTAGTCTCTACCCTTTACATGGTGGGTGCCTATCTCATAAAGGGGCCAGGTTTTGCCTATTACAGTAGCCTTGCTCGTCTCATGAGCTTTAGCGCAGCCTCTCTTTTTGCCTTTCTTTATGTATCCATAACGAAACGAGCTTCTTGGAATTTTGAAGCAAAAACACCTTTGCAGATCCTTCTGTTTTTACTGCTGATTTTCAGCATGTTTGTCTTTAAAGGAGACAGTGCATTTCTCTATCTGGGTGGATTTCTTCTTTACAGCATCCTAGCCTCTCTTTTCCTAGGCCTCCTCTATCACGATCAAGGACTTGTGGCTAGACTCTTACACTGGAGACCTCTGCAAGTGATTGCTAGAAGAACCTATAGTCTCTATCTCTGGCAGTATGCTATCATGGTGCTTTTCGCACAGGCTTTTGCGCACAGTACCCTTCCCTATTCTTTCTTCGTTCTCTTGCAGCTCCTTGTTGTTTTTGTTGTGGCTGAGTTTAGTTACCGATTCTTGGAGTTAAAGAGGAAACCACTGCTTGTACCTGTATTCTTGCTCCTTGCCCTTTTCTCGCCTATTCTTCTCCCACAGCTACCTTCAACTGCTTTGGATGAGATGAAAGTTGATTTACAGTTCCAGGCAGATGAGTTACAAAGACAAAAAAGGGTGACCCTCCAACAAGAGTATGGTGACCTATTTAATGACTATGTTCAGGTCAAGATTGTTGATGGGGAGTTGGCTATCCAGATTCCTTCAATCCTCAGACAACCAGATAAAGATCCAGATCTTGAATGGATTAAAGAAAGCAATATACGCTATCCAGAGCATACAATCTCTCTCTGGGACTATCAGAAAAAACGTAAAACACAAGGAATTGCACTAGGAGATTCAGTCATGATTACGGGCGGGGTAAAGCTGCAGGAGCTTCTACCTAACCTTCTTGTGGATGCTGCTCTTTCTAGACAGTTCTATGAATGCCCCCAGTTGTTAGAGAACTATCTTGAACAAAACCCCAGGATAGAAGTTATCCTGATTGGCCTAGGCTCCAACGGAATCACTCCTCTTGATAAGGATGTTGAGAAGTTGCTAGAGGTAGCAGATGGAAGGAAGATTCTGCTGGTGAACATTGTTAGTCCAGAATCCTACGAGACTCATATCAATACAGTGCTTAAGGAATACGCAGAAAAACACCCAGAAATTACTTTGGTTGATTGGTATAGTCTTGCGAAACATCGCGGTGAGTTTTTCTATGAAGACAGTACCCATCTTCATCCAGTGGGTGGAGAATTCTATACGCATATTCTGTTGGAAGCTATTTTGAAGGCAAGTACATAACAAAGTGAATAACAGAAAGAAGAAAAAAGTAAAAGCAAGCGACCAAGGTTGCTTGCTTTCCCTATACAATAACTTGTTCCCTGCCCTATCAGTAGTACTTTCTAAGAACCAGCTCTTCATCATATAGATCTTCTGTACCTGGTCGAAGCGTTCTTCGTACTTCTCCTGTTGGCTTAAAGCCGTGAGATGCATAGAGTGAAGCACCAGTATCGTTATCAGCATAATGCATCAGTTCAACAAAACCGATGGAAGGATAGTTATCCTTAAAGTACGCAAGTGCTTTCTTCATGGTCTCTCTGCCTAAACCTTTTCCCTGCCACTTCTCATCGAGCATCAATCGTTTAAAATAAACATAATCCATTCCCTGGGAATCAATCTCATGCTCTCCTTCACCTGGTCCCATCTGCCTGACAACACCATGGGGTTGGAAGTAATAGAGCATAAAGCCGATTAGATCATCACCATGATAGATCGCTTTTGGCACGAGATAGTCATAGACTTTGGACTCCGCAAGAGAGTATAGATTATTCTCCATGAGTCCAAGCTGCTCTTCTTTCATTTTCAGTTGGATGACTTCGTCAAAATTGTCATGGTTTACTTCTTCAAATCGAATCATGTATAGCCCTCTTTTCCCTCTTTACGAACCTATCGAATTTACCGACAGGTTGAATTTCGATCTAATTCGCCTTCAGAATATATTTTCCCATACGTTCAACTACATTGGTTCTTGAAGTCTAAAATAACTCCGCCATTTGTAGTTGTATCAGCCAAATTATTTCATCCTTGAGCTTTACATCTATATGTGTTAATCCATCTTCTGATTGATAGATCACAATTTTTCCACTGTTTTAGTAGCTCCATCAGCACTTTCCGTGGAAGCTCATCTTTAACTTCTAACAGATTAAAAAAAGACTGAAGGACATTTCCATCCTCCTATCTTGTCTTAATGTTCTTGTGTGCTTAACTGTTTCCTCCTGTCGGACCTTTGCTGTTCTTCCTGCTCTAGCCTCTCTAGCTCCATCACCTCTTCCTTAGTCAAGATCCTCAAGGAAAGGATATGGATACTGACTGTAATGGCAATAACAGCAAGAAGGATTTCCAACCATGTTTTATCCACGAGATAAATGGAATAGCCAATGGTCAACCATAGCATGGAAAGAGCAAAGATTTTGTGCCATTTTTCTACACCCTTGTATTTGACATAGGCCTTAATATAGTAGCCAAAGACCCGATGATGGATCAGCCAGTTATACAAACGATCAGAACTTCTTAGAAAAGCCCAAGCAGCTAAGAGTAAAAAGGGTGTAGTAGGAAGGATGGGAAGTACGATCCCAATCCCTCCCAAGATCACACACAGGATCCCTAGTATTCTGTACAATACTCGTTTCATTTTAGAGTAAGAAGGGGTCATCTAGTGGGTCGATAAATTTTGTTGGATCGTAATCTGTTTTAATCTCTTCCCACTCTTTTTTAGACATATCTTCACTGGGAACATCCAGTTCAGGATGAGCATTATTTGCTGCAAAGTTTCCTTCTCTAGAGGTTCTTTCTGGGAGATTTAAGTCCACATCTTCAATGTTAATGCCAAGCGCCTTAGCTACACCTTTTCCATACTCTGGATCAGCTTGATAGCAGTTATTAATGTGCCTGTGCTTAATTTGGAGTGTAGAATCTCCCATATTTCTTGCTGTATTCTCACAGGTCACTCGCTGTTGATCTGGCGTCATGGCTCTAAAGAGCATTCCTGGTTGGGTGTAGTAATCATGATCGTCTTCTCTAAAGTCATATCGTGCTACATCGCCACCATCTTCACCTGGTTCAAATCCTCTCGGATTCTCTGTCCAGTTGCCATAGCTATTTGGTTCATAATGCAATTCGGAGCCTTGATTTCCATCCACTCGCATCTGACCATCGCGGTGGAAGGGATGATAGTTTTTAGGATCCATTCCTCGTGGTGAGTTAACAGGGATTTGATGATGGTTCACACCCAGTCGATAGCGCTGTGCATCACCATAGGCAAACAATCTTCCTTGAAGCATTTTGTCAGGTGAGAAACCGACTCCTGGTACTTTATTGGCAGGATTGAAGGCAGCTTGTTCCACATCTTGGAAGAAGTTATCGGGATTGCGATTAAGTTCAAACTCCCCCACTTCCATGAGTGGGAAGTCTTTTTTGAGCCACATCTTGGTTAGGTCAAAGGGATTGTTCTTCATTTGTCTTGCTTGTTCTTCTGTCATGAGTTGAACATACATTTTCCATTTGGGGAATTCCCCTTTTTCAATGGCTTCGTAGAGGTCTCTTCCACTGGACTCTCTATCCATACCAACAACCTTAGCAGCTTCTTGATCTGTAAAATTTTGGATTCCCTGTTGGGATCTAAAGTGGAATTTCACCCATGTACGCTCATTGTTTTCATTGATAAAAGAATAAGCATGGGAAGAGAAGCCGTGCATAAATCTAAAGGAACTTGGGATGCCTCGATCCGCCATAATAATGGTTACTTGTAGTAAGGACTCAGGAAGAGACGTCCAGAAATCCCAGTTGGTGTTAGGGCTTCTCATATGTGTTCGAGGGTCTCTTTTTACCGCATGATTGAGATCAATGAATTTCATGGGATCTCTAAAGAAGAAGACAGGAGTGTTGTTCCCCACAATGTCCCAGTTTCCTTCTTCTGTGTAGAATTTTAGTGCAAATCCACGAATGTCTCTCTCTGCATCAGCTGCGCCTCTTTCACCTGCTACTGTAGAGAATCGTGCAAACATTTCGGTTTGTTTTCCTACTTCAGAGAAAATTTTCGCCTTTGTGTACTGTGTAATGTCCTTGGTCACCGTAAAGGTACCAAAAGCACCCCATCCTTTTGCATGCATTCTTCTCTCTGGAATCACTTCCCGATTAAAGTGTGCATGTTTTTCAATGAGCCAAGAGTCTTGTAACATTGCTGGACCACGAACACCTGCTGTCATGGTGTCTTGGTTGTTTTCAACCGGGGCTCCTTGGGCCATGGAGATATGAGGATTTTCACCTTTTACAGCATTCTTACTTGGTAGATTATCCCCCAGCTTGTTTTTGTCCATTGGGTTGGTGCTTTCTTCCAGTTTCTTGCCGTCCTGTACTTTATTCTTCTTATCCACTTTTACCTCCTTAAAAGTCATTTAGTATAAGTTCAACTCCATCCTCTTAGTAGATACCACTGTTTATTTTAAGTAAACGAATCATTGCTTAATCTGCAAAAAAAGAAGCTACATCTGCAGCTTCTTACTGAATTAGAAAGGTTTAAAGGAATGATAGACCTCTTCACTTAGTGATGTAATGACTT
>CAMFGQ010000061.1 GCA_945950065.1 uncultured Clostridia bacterium | reverse complement strand
CCTACACCCGTTGGACCAAAAAACAACAGGCTTCGTAATCGATCTGCCTGAATCATTCTTCTTAGGAGAGTTCCCTCTCCCAAGATTTCTTCTTGGCCAACAAAATCTTCTAGTGCAGAGGGTTTCATTCGCTCTGCAAGAGGTGCATTCTTCTGAGCTTCTTCTTCACGCATCAAATCAAAAATATCCATGTTTCTATCCTTTCACTACATCAAAGTATACCATAAAAGAGAAAAGGAAGAAGTCACCTCATAAATCATCATCTTGTTGATGACAATAAAAAAGCTTATGCCTAGATCAGACTAAGCATAAGCTTTGCAACTGTTTTACTCATAATGTCTCTTCACATAGGGCGATGTGAACAGGGTCAAGACTGAACTATAGTCAAGATCAAAGCTCAGCACATCCCCTAACTGAATGTTTGGGACATTGGTCACATCCACAAGGAGATGATCACTACTACCACCTAAAATCTCTACACCTTCTTCACGAGGAGTAAGATGTTCATAATCAACATCCTGCTTACCAATGGCAAGAATTCCCCTTAGCATAGGACCTTTGTCCTCAAAATAAGGCACTTCACCAAAGGCATTCATTCCAATTTCACCCATAGGCTTAGATGGCTTTGTTTTCAGCTCAACGAGCTGGGCCTCAAGACGAAAGACATCCTCATGGAGATCTAAATAATGTTCACCTGCTGCAGTTTCTCTTCCTAGAATTAAGACCTCTCCTAAGCGGAGGTTATTGATTTCTTCAGGCATCTTTCCTGAGTCAAGAAGAGTAACACTGCTGGAGTTTCCACCTGAGACCATGGAAAGCTCTTTTCCTGTGCCACGGTATTTTCTAGCAAGAGAAGCTAATTGTCCAAGATTCTCTTCACTGGGAATCACTCCGCCATAGCAAGATAGATTTGTCCCTATACCCAAAAGGCTAAGATGACTACACTCATCAATGACAGCTAAGGTATCCAGAGCATCTTCCTGAAGTACACCTTCTCGAAGATCGCCTAGATCCACCATCAGAAGAACCTGAAGCTTCTTATCCAGCTTTTTTGCTTCTTCGTTAAGTTCTAGGATGGTTTCCTTCTCAGACACAAAGACAACATCACAGTACTTTGCTGCTTCTTCTAATTCACTGCGCATAGGAATGCGAAGAAGAACCTTGGGAAGAGTTGATTCCATAGAGCGAAGGTTCTCGATACGAGAATCTGCAAGATAATCAACACCAACTTCAGTAAGGACATCCACCATGACTGGATCAGCACAAAAACTTTTTGTGACAGCCATCATGCTGACTCCCCTACTCTTTAGATGTTCTTTGAGGGTCTTTGCATTGTAGGCAAATTTATTCTTCGCTATGACAAGACGCGGATACATCTTCTCCTCCTAAACTTTCTACAAGTAGTTTCAGTGCTGATTTAGGATGCTCCATACTGAGTACACCTAGAGAAGCCATAATATACTCCTGATCAATTAGCACCTTTACACCTTCTTGTGGTAAGAGACGATCACCTTTATTGGAACGAGGAATGGAAAGAAGGATATCCTTTCCCTGAGGCAGCTGGGTTAAAGCTCCACCTGTTCCCAAAATAATCTTTATATTGGTAAGATCTTTTCCCATGGCCGCACTTTTCCTCCCGCCGCTAAAGAAAAGATCAATCAAATGACCGGCATGGCGGTGAACGGAGGTGATGACAGCTCGTGTCGTCAACGCTGCGATGAGTTTCTTTGCATTTTCTGTTTCTGGAATGGGCCTAAAGTCATCGAGCTCGGCTTGAAGCTCTTCTTCCGATAAACCGGTGAGCTTTTCAAGCTCCCCTTTAAGGAAGGAATTGATGATGTTGTCATGATTAATATAAAGTCCCAAGTCTCCCTCTACTGTACGCTTTGCATCAGGTTCAGGAGATACAAGGATACGCGAAATCTCTTCGCTCCCTTGGGTAACAGAATGAACATCGGTGGTCGCTCCACCAACATCAATGGTCATCACATCAGGACAGAGCTGGCTAAAGAGTTCTGTAGCCATCATGACGGAGCCTGGTGTAGGGACAACATGGGAGTCAACGACTTCTCTGATTTTCTCCATACCCTGGGCATGTATAATGTGCATTTCAAAGACTTCCTGGATGACTTTACGTGTGGGCACGACATTGAGTTGATCAATTCTGGGATAGACATTTTCAACGACAAAAAGAAGATCTTCTTTCCCTGCTTCTTCAAAGATCAGGCGAATCTCTTCATCATTTTCAACATTGCCACCGTAGATTACGGGGACATGGAGTGGTAGAGCTGCTATAAGCTCTGCATTATGGATTGCCGTATCTCTCTCACCATAATCAACACCCCCTGCAATGAGGATGATGTTGGGTTGGATCTCGACAATCTTTTTTAAATCTGTTCTACGTAGCTTTCCCGATGTGAGAAAGCGAATGTTTGCACCTGCACCTAGGGCTGCTTCCTTGGCAGCTTTTACGGTCATATCCTCCACAAGGCCATGGACTGTCATTTTCAGCCCCCCAGCAGCACTACTGCTAGCAAGGATTCTGGCATCATCAAAGGATTCTTCAGGGAAACGTTTTTTTAATTCATCAAGAGCCTCCAGGAGACCCAGGGTGACATCACCCTGGGCTACCGTGGTAGGCGCTTGAGCACCCCCAATAAATCGGGGATCATCTGAGTCTAGATCGGCAAAAGCATTGACTAATGTCGTTGTTGAACCGATTTCATAGACTAAGACTTTACTCATGTTCACCTCTCATTTTTCTTCTGGTTTCTACAATAGCTGTAGCAACGTGCACACCTTTGGTTCCACGACCAAAACCTGCATCCATACCGTGCTCTACGGCGATTTCAGGTGTTACCTGGGTACCGCCAGCAACAATGACGAGCTTGTCGCGAACACCTTTTTCAATGGCATAGTCATGGATTTTTTGCATGTTCTTGTAGTGAATGTCGTCATGAGAAATGATGGTTGATGCCATAATGGCCTCAGCCTTCAATTCGATTGCAGCATCGACAAGTTTTTGTACAGGAACACTGGTACCAAGATAATGAACCTTGAAGCCCCACTTCTCAACGCCACCATGCTTGATGTCGATGATTTCGCGTAGACCAACAGAGTGTTCGTCCTCTCCTACTGTACCAGCAACAATGGTAATGGGGTGTTTTTCTAGTTCATCCCAAAGATCTTGGTCAGAAAGTACCTCTGGCTCTGGAGGAATATCCAAGGTGCTCAGATCAACGGCAAAGTCAACCTTACCTTTAATCTGTACTCTGGTTCCCTCTGCAGGATGCATAGCCTCAAGATGAATGACTTCTGCATCTGCCATTCTCATGTGTTTTGCATATTCAAGCGCTGCATATTTGGCAACTTGCATTGGTACAGGTAGCATAAGCTCGAGCTGTACAATGCCGTCTGCTAGCCATTCTACTTCTGGCATGATCAGATTGGAGTTTCTATATTTTTCTTTTTCAGCAAGACGATGCTCAACATTATCTGTTGGGTCAAGTTCATCAATAAACTGAATCTTGCTGCGATCTTCAAAGGTACATCCACCAATGAGATCAGATGCATTTTCGGGTTCAACACCATACTGCATGGTATTGTTGTAACCATAGTGAGCAGTTACAGGAGCCATATAGGTTTCTTCGCGTTCGTAAACGCTACCTGCTCCGGTTCCTCCGTCAATCGCACGAGGAATACCATCTCCGTTACGCTCTGGATACTCACCTGAGTCAACGAACATACCCTTTTGAACAGCTTCAAAGTATCCACCCATTTCGATCATTTCTTCAAGATAGAGGACTGCTCTTTCTTGGATTTCACGAACTTTTTCAGGTAGATAGCCTTCTGTTTTAAGTTCAAGCATTTCCATGAGTCCGTCCATACCCACCAGTGATTGCTTTGCAGTATCACAGGCTTCGATGTTGAACACATGCCAGGGAACATTTCTACCCTCATCAGGAGTGATGGTGGATTGAATGTCTGCACTGGTGATGCGAGAAATAAGCATGTTCATAACATGGGTTACAGTAGCTTCTCTTGATGAACTGGTAATGTACTTGGTGTTCATCTGAGCACGCATTTTGTACTTATCAAAGAACTGGCGTAGGGCTACAGCATAGGGCAAGTCATAACGCATGGTTGGAATGGGAGCTGCTGTTGGTGGAACAGTTGATAGAGAGATGTTGCTTGGCTTCATCCCTACCTTCTCACTAAAGAGTGAGTTGATTCCATGCTGTACAAGAAGCTCTGGCATAACCTTCCATGCATCACGAGCCGTTGCATTGGCGTTGTGTGCACCGTCAATCTGGTTGATGTCTGCCCATGCCATGATGCACTTGGACTCGCCTGCGTCGACAAAGGAGCGAACCATGTTGACATTACGATAGAGTACATTGTACTGCGGGTCTTGGTGAGCACCATTGACGCCTTCTTCAGCAAACATAACAGCAATGTCGGGTCCAGCAACACCAGAAATATAGGAGTGATAGTTGATTGGACGTCCAACTTCTTCCTCTATAATGTCCAGTGCTTTACGTTGTGCACGTACTTGTTTACGTGTAATGGCAACACCACCAATTCCCTGGGGTGTACCTTCTATCAGTCCGTCATAGTGGCTTTGACCAGCAGTACGAATAACCATCAAGTGGTCCGCACCGTGCCATGCTGCCATGCGCATACGACGAATGTCGTCTTCAAAACGACCAGAAGCAATTTCTGTTGTTATTACTTCCTGGGGTTGAGGATCAAGGTTCTCAAAGTATTGAATGGCAGATGGAATTCCAATGGAATTGGTTAATGGTTTGGAGCATTGCTTGTAGATATGTCCACCCATTTCCAAATCTTCCACCTTTTCACGCCATAACCAACCTCTTCTCTTAGGCTCATAATGTTCTAAATCTTTTAGAAGCTCATGAATATCAAGTTTTTCGTTAGGTTTTAGCTCCATTATTTACCTCCCAGTTTTTCTTTGGCGAGATCCCAGTATTCACCCTCGATGAGTTTCAAACCGGCATCACGAAGGGAGAGTCCAGTGTCCTTATGGACCACATAGACGACATGACCAACACCATATCCCATCAATCCATGATCAATGGCCATTTCTACTAGAGGCTGAGCCTCTAGACTGGAAAAGCCCATACGAAGCAAGACACTTCGTTCTATGGATGGAGAGGTGAATTTTTTGGCTTGGTCTAAAAGAGGATCTACTATCTTAGCGACATTCTCCCAAAATCTCTCTTTTAACTCCGCATCGCTCAAATCTGCAATGGATTCTCGTCGTGTTAAATAATCGTCTTCTCTTCGAAAACCCTTCATAGTTATCCCCCTAGCCTTCTTTGACTTTTTTAATCAGCTCGTTCACTTCTTCCGCAGTGAGCTTCAAGTCTTCGCTGAGATAGTTTAGTTCTACATCTGAGAAATCAGCTCCATCTTTTTGACGAAGGATGTTTCTCATATAGGAAGCTTTGATTCCCATTAGATCAAGTTTCTTGATATCGATCATACCTGGATCTTCAGGTAGGATAATGTTCTTTCCTGGAACTTCATCATCAGGATTACCGAAGAAGAGCTCAATACCACGATCACGAGCAAAGCTCAGCTGTGGATTGATGTGTTTTCCAGCACCTGTGTATTCCGTTTCCTGAACAACGATGATTTCGTCTTCTTTCATGGTTTGTGCAAGTTTAAAGGCAACTGCTAGAGAAGTGTTTCCAGCAGGACCTCGCTCAAGACCTTCAAGGTTTGCAAGAAGTTCTGTCATATAGAAGACTTCGCCTTGGCGAATGGTATAGTACTCGTCGATGTAACGAAGAGGACGAGCAGCAGAACGAGGAACATCACTACGGTCAGGATTTGTACAGAAAGGAATACCAAAGCCGGTATGACCTGTGGTAAAGCTCTTTCTATTAAAGTCGTGGTCACTTGCCATGTGAAGACCAGAAAGGTCAACAGAAGCAGCAATGATTTTTGTGTCGGTTGCGCCAGCTTTAATCAGACCTCTAGCAGTTCCTGTTAAGTTACCACCACCTGCGTTGGTGATAACAACAGCTTCAGGATCTTTACCGTATTTTTCGCGCATTTGCATGCTGATTTCATAACCTAGTGTTTCAACCCCTGCAATACCAAATGGTGTGTAGAGGGATGCATTAAAGAATCCTGTTTTCTCAAGAATGTCGAGGAACATAAAGAAGAGTTCTGGACCAACGGTAAGTTGCATAACTTCCGCACCGTAGGCTTCACAAGCTCTTGCTTTTTCAACAATCTCAGGCTGTCCCACATGTTCACTGTCAAAGGTTTCTTGAACAACGATACAGTCTAAACCAGCTTTTGCTGCTAGAGAGGCAACACCTGCTCCATAGTTTCCACTTGTAGCAGAGGTAATTCCTTTATAGCCAAGTTTTTTAGCTTGATGAACGGCAATGCTAGCACGTCTTGCTTTAAAGCTTCCAGAAGGGTTGGTTGCTTCGTCTTTGATCATGATGCGAGCACCATATCCAGGCTTAGCATATTTTCTGGCAAGTTCTGTGAGATTGTAGAGCTCAAGGATGGGTGTATCGCCAACGAAGAATTCTTCTTGAATTTCGCGAAGTTCTTCGATGGAGTATCCTGTATCTCTCATCATGCGCTCATAATCAAAGGCAATGCCTTCAAGCTCAAACTCGTCGTAGTCAATGCCTACGGCGGTTTTCATGATTTCATTTTTTCTTGCCATTAAATCATCGTAGTTTTTCATTTCCCCTCCCTTAAAATGCGACGGGCATCTTCACCGATACGAAGTAGTTCAGGTACAAGTTTTCCGTAATCAAGTTGATACTGTGGATTGACTTCCACCAGGGTTCCTTTGACAAGACGACCTGCTTTAGTCAGCACTTCGACTTCATCACCCACTTCTGCATCCGCTTGAAGGTATCCCTTGGTCCAGAACTCCAGGGGAACTTTCTTGCTATCATCTGGAATATTTGCTGCACGCTCTTCAGGTTGAAGTGCGATGCTGTGAATTCTAACCCAAGTGTCCTTTTTAATCATTACATTACTCCTTGTCTACGATCAGATCACGCATGTCACCCATGATTGCACGAGGACATGGAAGATCTAGCATGGTTTTCAGTCCTGGACTTGCGTTAATAACATGAGGAATCATGTTTACACACATTGCATAGGTTCCGATTCCACCTTCGATTTCTGGTGAGTTTACCATGTTTACTTCAGGAATTCCTTTAATTTGTACATAGTCACCTGTTGTTACGCCTACTTGCTCAGGTTCGATTTGTTGTGGGTGATCCATGAAAATTTTGGGAACACCGTCAACATAACCTTCTGCTGTCATAGCGATACCAGCAAGGCTACCAGCTTTTGCAAATCCGTGTGGGGATTTACGATCAACATCTGTAATGATTGGCTTCATGTGTTGCTCAAATTTATCGAGTTTCCAGCCGATACCATCAGCAATCATTTGAACGGACTCAGCAAAGCCTACGTGGCCTGCCATGTTTCCAGCTGCTTTACGCTCTTCAAATTCTTCTACTGAAATACCAATACCTTGCTCATGCATAACAAGTTCGCCAAAAGGAGAAAGAGAGTTAACGCGACGTGAGGTAATTTCTTCAACTTCTTCCATACAACCAGTCCATACAAGAACAAGAAGGTCCATGATAAGACCAGGATTGATTCCTGTACCGAGGATGGTGACACCATTTTCTTTTGCAATACGATCTAGTTCTTTCGCTTCTTCTGGAGATTGAGCTTGTGGATAAGCCATTTCTTCAGCAGTCGTGATACAGTTCATTTTTGCTTCAAGAATTTGCTTCATTTTTGGGAAGCTTGCTTTTGTAAAAGAGTCTGTAGCCAGCATAACGATATCAGCTGCTCCTGGTTTTAATACATCTTCTACTGTACCGATGGTTAGATCAGGAAAGTCACCTTGTTCTACACCAATGTGCTCATAAAAGTCTTTACCAGCTGAACGATTACCGATAGCTCCGACGATTTCGACACCTTTCTTTTTCATCAGCATGCGAGCCATTCCGCCACCCATGGCACCTGGCCCCCAAATAATTACACGTAGGTTTTCTTTCATTTCTTCCTCCTAAAAATT
>CAMFGQ010000060.1 GCA_945950065.1 uncultured Clostridia bacterium | reverse complement strand
ATGACATAAAAGGTGAAGCCATCTTCCTCAACTTTTACATAGTTATCCAGATTTTTTGGGGCTCCTTTGTCAACCACCGGTTGACGTCTGGGCCCACCTCAACCGCTTTGCATTACCGTTTCTAAGGTAAACTCGGTGAGGTTCTTTTCTTTTAATTTTGGAACTAACTTTTCTCTAAAAGCAATTTTCATGGGAACCTCCTTCCTTAGGACATGTATACCGTAAGAAACAATCTATAATCAATCAATTATGTATCAAATGGAGGGGATATTTTCTTGTGAACATAATGTAAGTAAAAAAGCCCCTTCCGAAGAAGAGGCTTAAGGTCTTAACGTTCTACGAGAAGTGCGGTTCCCATACCACCACCGATACAGAGGGTAGCAAGGCCTTTTTTCGCGTCGCGACGTTTCATTTCATGGAGTAATGTTACGAGGATTCGAGCTCCACTTGCTCCAATGGGGTGACCGAGAGCAATGGCTCCACCATTAACGTTTACTTTTTCAGGATCTAGTTTTAGATCTTTCATCACAGCACCAGCTTGAGCTGCAAAGGCTTCGTTAGCTTCGATTAAATCAAGATCTTCTACTGACCATCCTGCTTTCTCAAGAGCGGCTAGGCTAGTGGAGATAGGTCCAACACCCATGATGGATGGATCAACACCTTTTGTAGCAAAGCCTTTGATGCTTGCAAGAGGAGTAATTCCTAGTTCATCTGCCTTTTCTTTGCTCATGATAACGAGTGCAGCAGCACCATCATTGATTCCAGAGGCGTTTCCTGCTGTTACACTACCATCTTTTTTAAAGGCAGGGCGTAGTTTAGTCATGGCATCTATAGAAGCACCTTTACGGATGTACTCATCTTCTTCAACGACGATGTCATCGCCTCTTCTTTGTGGTACATTGACGGCAACGATTTCTTCTTTAAACTTTCCTTCAGCTTGAGCTGCTTCGGCACGATTTTGGGAAGTCACTGCAAGTTCGTCTTGGGCTTCTCTTGAGATTTCCCATTGTTCAGCTACATTTTCAGCTGTAATACCCATGTGGTATTTGTTAAAGATGTCAAATAGTCCATCATGAACCATATGGTCGATCATTTTTGCATCACCCATACGAGCACCATAGCGGGCACTGGGTACTAGATAGGGAGCTTGAGACATGTTTTCGGTTCCTCCAACAAGGGCGATATCAATGTCACCATTGCTGATTAATTGACTTGCAAGACTAACGCTGCGCAGACCTGAACCGCAGACAATGTTAATGGTCATGGCTGGTACTTCAACGGGGATGCCTGCACCAAGGCTAACTTGACGGGCAACATTCTGTCCGAGTCCTGCACCAAGAACATTTCCTAAGTAGACTTCTTCTACCATATCGGGTGTAATTCCAGCACGCTCGATAGCAGCTTTAGCTGCAGTAACTCCTAGATCAACTGCAGATACATTTTTAAATGCACCGCCAAAGCTTCCAATAGGTGTACGTGCAGCTGATACGATCACGACTTCTCTCATAACTGACTCCTTTCAAACCTGTATAGTTCTAGTTTCAGTATAAGGGGAGTTGTTGGGAAATGTCAAGGAAAGGCGGTGTATTTAGAGAAATTGTAAAGAATTTGCCAATCATCCTACTCTTGTCTAGTTCTTCGAGTTCTGCTACAATAAGTTTTAGGCCAGCGTGTCGGAATGGCAGACGAGGTAGACTCAAAATCTATTGTGTTCACGCACGTATGGGTTCAAGTCCCATCGCTGGCACCACATGCAAACACTGGGTTACAGAACATCCGGTGTTTTTTGTTTTCCTATAATACTTTTTGAAAATAGAAACATAATAGAAACAAACTACTCTTAATTACCTCTACTTAATGAACGGAAATCGATTGAAGGAAGAAAGTTGAGGAATAAAGATAGGGTATGCATAAAGGGAATCAAACAATCCTAGGTACCTCTATTCTTGGACCTTATATCAGTTGATAGGGCTCTATGTTTTTTAGGGGTAAGAGTTATACTACTAGAAAAGAGGTGAAGTGAGTGAATAAGAAAACGAAACCGAAAGGGAAGAAAGGAATAAGAGTGATCTTTCCTATTCTTTTGGTGTTGATGGTTTTACCCTATGTTCTTCCTCTTTCTTCATCGGCCCCCATCCAGCATACTCCTTTTGAGAATAGTTCTTTTGAAGAGATAGGTGGTTTTAGCTTCCATAGGCGTTTATTTAAGTCCAAACAGTTCTCTCCTAAAGGAAAAATTATGCTTGTCCATGGACTGGGTGGATCAACCTATTCATTTGAATCTTCTGCATCTCTTTTAGCAGAAGAAGGTTATCATGTGCTCCTGGTCGATCTACCAGGGTTTGGATACAGTGATAGAAAAGTAGGCTATGATCACGCACAGGCCAATCGTGCCAAAGATCTATGGCGGCTTCTGAATATGGTGGATAAAGAATTTCCTGAAGAGCTAGCAAAGCTACCTTGGCATCTAGGAGGTCATAGCATGGGTGGAGGAACAGTTGCTGCTATGGCTATGCAGCAGAAAGCAGCCAGTCTTATTCTGATTGATGGAGCCCTTTTTAACAAAGATAACGTAGGTGCTTATCTCGCTCGAATACCTTTTCTTAGGAGATGGTTTGAACTTACTTTGGAGCATGTCTGGATCAGTGAAAAAAGGGTGGCATCTGTCCTTGGTTCTGCCTATGGGACGACACCCAATCAAGAACAGGTAGAAGGCTACTACAGACCACTACTTCTTCCTGGAACGGCTCGGGTTTTAATGGACTTTGTAGGAACCAGTAAGAGTGAAGACCCTGAAAAACTAAAGGAACTTGAGCTACCCATCTTTGCCCTATGGGGAAAGAGAGATACTATCCTACCCTTGGATGAACTAACTAAGCTGCAAGAAATCCGACCTGATGTTGATGTACACATGATAGAAGACGCTGGCCATTGTCCCATGGAAACCCATACCAAGGAAGTTGTGGATGCACTTCTTCAGTGGTTAACTCGGCACTAAAAAAGACAAGTCTTGTGTTGACTTGTCCTTTTTAATTACCAATCAAAATGGTCTTTATCTTTCCATTCTTCATATTGTTTATAGTCGGTTCGGTCGATGCCTAAAGGTGTAATGGAGGTATAGCCTTGAGTTGTTGCATAGACATCGCTTTCTTCACTATTTGTTACCTGAACCCAATTTCCTTCTTGCCAGTATTTCCCCTCCTCATGTCTAAATTTAGCACTGAAGATGCGTTTTCCTTGTCGTGTAATGCGTATTCCCTTTGATTCCTCGTGGGGATTTAGGGGGAAGTTCACATTGACGATTAGTCCACTTCTGGCTAATTTTTCAATCAGGATGTACTGAAGGGTACGCTCTAGTTCTTTTTCCACGATGTCAAAGGAACCAAAATCCGTTGAAAAGGAAATAGATGGAATCCTGAAGACACAGGCTTCACTGGCTGCTGCTACGGTTCCTGAATAAAGGATGTCAGTACCTAGATTCGGTCCGTCATTGACCCCAGAAAGAACTAGATCAATGTCAAAGCGAAGGTACTCAAGGGCTACTTTGATGCAGTCAGCAGGTTTTCCACTGATGGAATAGGCTGCTTCGACACCTGTGAAGAGCCCTTCTTCTTTATCAATTTGGAGGGGTTCATGAATGGTGAGTCCTTGGCTAATGGCAGATTGCTGGGTCTTTGGGGCCACTACATAGACCTTGCCAAAGTTTTTCGCCACTTCAATCAAATAGCCGATGCCTCTTGCATGAATCCCATCATCATTTGTCACAAGTATATTCATTAGTGAATCCTCTTTCTAATGCTACCACTAACAATGTCCACCACCACTACGGTTAGGATCAGTGCGATAACAATGGTGAAGCTCTTTGACCAGTTTCTTCCCGTAATGGCAAAGAGTAGGGGAGCTCCAATACCGCCAGCACCGACAATTCCAAGTGTAGATGCTGCTCTTGAGTTAATCTCAAAACGGTAAAGCGTAAAGCCCATAAGGGCAGGCATAACACCAGGAATAACTGCATGGATGAGTTTTTGTAGGGTGGTTGCCCCACAGGCATCCATTGCTTCTACTGGACCCATGTCTATACTCTCAATGGCTTCACTGAAGAGTTTACCCAGCATCCCAATGGAGTGGATTCCCAAAGCCATAACTCCTGCCATGGCTCCTGGGCCGAGAATCTTAATAAAGATAATGGCCAGAATCAGTTCGGGGAAAACACGAATACAGGTAATGATAAACTTTCCTACCTTGCTCATTTTTTTGCCTACGATGTTTTGGGAGGCTAGGAGAGCAAAGGGAACGGAAATGATTCCTGAGAAAAAGGTTCCACTTGCAGCAATGGCTAAGGTTTCAAGCAGCGCATAGGGGAGACCATCGATGGTCATGTTTTTGACATACTCCATATCTGGGTTTTTAATCCCATTCCACATGGAGCGTAAAGTACCTGAAGCCGTTGCCATGATCCCTTTGTAGTTAATCCCTGCAGCTGACCAAATAAAAGCAGCTGCAATAAAGAGGAAGATAAGGAGATTGCGGACCAGATTTGATTTAGGTTTTTCAACAACAATAGGTTTTTCTGTCATACCAATTTCTCCCTTATATAACTCGAAATCAGGTCAATCACCAAAATGACCACAAAGGACAACAGCACAATGGTCCCAGCCCGATCGTATTTCAAAAAGCTCAAGGTCCGGTCATAGTATTCAGCGATACCACCTGCTCCTACATAACCCAGTACAGCTGAAGCTCTGATGTTGATCTCAAAGGAATAGAGAACAAAGCTCATATATTGGGGCAGGACTTGGGGAATGATGGCGTAGCGAAGGATGGACATGTTCCCAGCACCTGAAGCTGTTAAAGCCTCTACAGGACCTGGATCGATTCCCTCAATGGCTTCATAGCTTAGTTTTGCAACAAGACCTATGGTAAAAATCAGCAAAGCCAGCATACCAGCAAAACTACCAAAACCAAAGACCGAGGTGAACATGGCAGCAAAAACTAGTGCTGGAATCGTTCTAAAGAGATTCAGTAGATTTCTAAAAAAACCATTAATCCATTTTGTTTTGATGAAGTTTCGAGCAGATAACACGGCAAAAGGAATGGATACAATGGACCCAAGAATGGTACCAACAAGTGAGATTTGTATGGTCTCAATCATGGGGTTAATCAGTCGCTTTGTATAGGCAAAATCTGGAGGAAAGAACATCCTGCTAATGATGTCTTTCGCTTCCCCTGAGTTTCTGATCAGACTGCCAATACTAAATCCTGTAAAACGTCCTGCGGAGAAAATCAAAATGAAAAAAATGACGATGGTTAAGATGCGTTTGATCTCCGAGGGTTTCTCAGGAAGTGGGGAAGACAGATCCCAATCCTTAGTTTTCATCTACATCACCTAAGATTTCTGAGCTGAGTAGAGCTCGACCATAGATTTGTTCCAGAATCTCATCAGTTACTTCGCTGGCAGGTCCGTCATAGACCAGTTTGCCTGCTTGCAGACCAATGACACGGTTGGAGTATTTGAGGGCTAAGTCCACATGGTGGAGGTTAACAAGGGTTGTAATGCCCAGTTCACGATTGATGCGGCGTAAGTCATCCATAACCTGAATGGTGGTCAGGGGGTCAAGGCTAGCCACAGGCTCATCTGCCAGTAGAAGCTTGGGTTCTTGAGCTAGGCTTCTTGCAATAGCCACACGTTGCATTTGGCCTCCACTCAGTTCATCTGCACGGCTATAGGCTTTCTCTAGGATGTTTACACGATCCAGTGCTTTATAGGCAATCTGCTTATCTGCTTCTGGATAGAGACCTAAAAAGGTCTTCCATGCAGGGTGGTAGGAGATTCTTCCTGCTAGAACATTGGTGATGACCTTGCTGCGCTTGACTAGATTAAAGCTTTGGAAAATCATGCCCATATCTCTACGGATCATGCGCAATTCTTTTCCCTTTGCAGCCACGACATCTTTCCCTTCAAAGAAGATTTCTCCCTCGGTGACCTCGATCATTTTGTTGATGCTACGAAGCAAGGTTGATTTCCCTGCTCCTGATAGACCAATGATGGAGACAAATTCTCCCTTATCGATGCTGAGTGAAACATCATCCAGAGCTTTGACTCCATTGGGGTATATTTTTGATATATGGTTAATCTCTAAGATAGACATCCTAACTCCTTATGAAAAAAGCTGTCTTGCGACAGCTTATTGTTTTAGAAATCCCATTCTTCTTGGCGTTTGAGATAAGTTCTTACGATGTCGTAGTCACTATCTTGTGCTTTGGAGAATCCTTCCCATTCGTATACTGAGCGGAATACTTCTAAACCTTCTTCGTTTTCAGCAATCTTGAGGAAAGCATCAGCGATTTTGTCGCGAAGTTCTTGACTCATGGATGGGATAACAGAGATGGTGTCATTGGGGATAGGCTCTGTGTCGAGAACAAAGAGTACCTTCTCATAGACATCTGGGTTTTCTTCTGCAATGATGTAGCGAGCATCTTTAAAGGTAAAGGCTGCATCAACTTCGCCATTGTAGACAGCTTGGATAGCTTTGTCATGACCACCTGAGTTAACCCACTCAACATCACTTTGAGGATCAAGTCCTTTGTCAGCTAAAAGGTTGGCTGGCCATACGAAACCACTTGTGGAGGTATAGCTTGCAACGGCGATGGTTTTTCCTTTTAGATCTTCAACTTTTTCAATGCCAGCATCTGGACCAGCAACCAGTTGAGAACGGAAGGAGTCAACCAAAGGCGCATCTGTCAGCTTTTCACCTTCGTCATTGACATCAAAGCGCATTGATTTTAGGATAACATCTGCTGCACCTTGATCATGAGCGAGAACGTATTGCGTAGGAGCTAAGAAGCCAACGTGGATTTGTCCACTCTTCATTGCTTCAATGGTTGCACTGTAGTCTGTACCAACGGTAACTTCAACAGGCATTCCTAGTTCTGCTTCTAGAAGTTCTTGTAGAGGCTTACGTTGTGCATCAAGACGCTCAGCATCCTTGGAAGGGATGATTTGTACTTTTAGCGTATCGATTTCAGCGCCTTCTGCAGGCTCTTCTGCTGGTTCTTCAGCTTCTGTCTCAGGGGTTTCAGCTGGTTGTTCAGCTTCTGGTGTAGGCTCAGCAGGAGCTTCTTCCTTGGGTCCACAAGCCGAAATAGCAAAAACCAATGTTAAGACAAGTAGTAGTGCTAGTATTTTTTTCATATTTTCCTCCTTAAAGGTCTAGCTAGCTAAATTATAACAGAGCTAGTTTTCTTGTAAAGGTTTAGAAGGGTTAAAACTATGTTAAGGATCCTCTACCTTTCATCTGTTTTACCTGAGAGATCTTAGAAAACTCAGATTATTCTTGCTTTAAGATTTCTTGGATAACCCAGTAGGCAAGAAGGTTTCCGGCTGCCGATGGTGTAAAATAACTGGTTGCTGGAAGATGCCTACTTCCTTCTTTTTCGTCCAGGACAATCCGATAGGGTTCTTCGGTAGAGAGGAGCACAGGAAAGTCATCTAGACCTCTTTTTCTGCTTTCTCGCCGTAGGACCTTAGCTAAAGGACAGCCCTTGCTTTGAAAGAGAGTAGAGATGATGAGGTTTTGTGGAGAGAGGCGATTTCCCGTACCCAGTGATGAAATAAAGGGCACTTTTCTCCGCTGACAAGCTTCGATGAGCTGGAGCTTAAAGGTGATGAGATCAATGCAATCAAGTAAATAGGAAAAGTCGTGTGCGAAAAGTTCATCCTCCAATTCCTCATCGTATCGTCGGGTAATGGTCGTAATGTCCATATCCCGAAAGGAGAGAATCTCTTCTTTCATGGCTAGAGCTTTATTCCTATCTAAATACCGCCTAAAGCCTTGGGCATGGCGATTAAAGTTACTTTCTTTGATGACATCCATATCTAAGAGAAGAAGGGAACCTACTCCCATTCTTGAAAGGGCTAGAGCAGCATGACTTCCAACACCGCCAACACCGATGATGGCAACCGATGCTGCTTCAATTTTCTCATAGTCTTTTCCTAATAAGGCTCGGGTTCTTGTAAAAGGATCCACCTTGTACCTCCTTGTTCATTTGATTATACTACAACTAAGAGGTGGAGATGAAAGATTGTAAAGATGTAGAACGAAGCATACAAAAAACCTT
>CAMFGQ010000059.1 GCA_945950065.1 uncultured Clostridia bacterium | reverse complement strand
CTTGTTGCAGTCTGTACCTACATAACCAGAGCGATTCCCTATCTCCTCTTTAGGAAAGGAAGAATCCCTAAGATTATCAGCTATTTATCTAAGGTTCTTCCCATGTCCATTATGATTATTCTTGTTGTGTATTGCGTTAAGCATATTCGGATTGCTGTATATCCCTATGGAGTTCCCGAACTGGTTGCGGTGTTTTTTGTTGCAGGAGTTCAGTATTTCGGGAAGAAGCTTCTGTTAAGTATTGCCCTGGGTACTGCTCTTTATATGGGATTGATCAGTTTTATGTTTTAGTTAGATAGGGCAGCTTATTCTAAGCTTGCTATACCTAGATCATCCTTCAACTTAAGCTGACGAAAGAAATAAGGTTACGAACCGATCATTGAAACAAAGAATCGTAGACCCTTCTACATGCCATAAATGCCCCTTTTTCTTGCTCATCCCAATCTGCTATGCTATACTAACTCTAATTGATAGCATGCGATGAAGAGAGCAGTAGCTTAGCAGAAGTCTTCAGAGAGCTGCCGGTTGGTGCAAGGCAGTAGGTGGAGTTAAGTGAATCAAACTTGGAGCATATTTTTGATGAAGTGGGCCTTCGGGTCAACTAGGGTGGCAACGCGGGTAATGTCTCGTCCCTTATGTGGGATGGGACTTTTTTAGTTTAGGAGGAACTATGTACGATATTAAACGCATTCGAAGGGATTTTGACGAAATCCTACAAGCAGTTGAAAAAAGAGGAAAAGGAGACTTTGGTCTTCTTGAAATCAAAGAATTAGAAGAAAAAAGAAGGGAAGTCCTTGCGCAAGTAGAAGCCCTGCGCAATGAGCAGAAAACAAAATCTCGCCTTATTCCTCAACTAAAAAAAGAAGGAAAAGATGCTAGCGAACTCTTAGAGGAACTGAAAGGGCTATCAGAACGCATTTCAAACTTCGACGATGAGCTCAAAGAAGTCGAAGACAAGTTTGAAGAAATGCTCTACTTTGTTCCCAATACACCTCATGAATCCATTCCCATTGGAAAAGGGGAAGAAGACAATGTGGTGGTTAGAAGTTGGGGGACACCAAGAGAATTTGACTTTGAACCCAAACCCCACTGGGATCTTGGTGTTGAAAGAGATTTCCTTGACTTTGAGCGTGGTGCTAAAGTAACTGGTTCACGCTTTACCTTTGTCCGTGGCGCTTGTGCAAAACTAGAACGTGCACTGATGAACTACTTCCTAGACTTCCACACCAACAGTGGAAAGTATCTAGAAATGGGTTCACCTGTTCTAGCCAATCGTGCCTCCATGACAGGAACAGGCCAACTCCCCAAATTCATCGAAGATATGTATCACTGCACAGAGGATGACTACTTCCTCATTCCTACTGCAGAGGTTACCTTAACCAATTACTATAGCAACGAAATCCTAAACTTTGATTCTCTGCCTATCTACCTTACAGGCTTCACCCAATGTTTCCGTAGGGAAGCCGGTTCAGCCGGCAGGGATACAAAGGGCATTATCCGTCAGCATCAGTTTGGAAAAGTAGAGCTTGTTAAACTGGTAAAACCAGAGGGTAGCTATGAAGAGCAAGAAGATATGGTTGCTGACGTAGAAAGACTTCTACAAAGTCTAGAACTACCTTATCGCGTTGTTGAGCTTTGTAGTGGGGACATTGGATTCTCTTCTGCAAAAACCTATGACCTAGAAGTGTGGTTCCCAAGTTATGACACCTACAGGGAGATCTCTTCCTGTTCAAACTTCCTTGATTTTCAGGCAAGACGCTGTATGCTGCGTTATCGCAATGAAGAAGGAAAAGTGGAGTATCTCCACACATTAAACGGTTCAGGCATTCCAACGGGAAGATGTCTAGCAGCCATTATTGAAAACAATCAAACTGAGGATGGAAAAATCAGGATTCCTGAAGTACTCCGTCCATATATGGGAGGACTTGATGAAATTTAAGGACATGATCTACACCAGACCAAATCTTGAGGAAATTCAGGCGAAAGTCGGTGGTATTTTAGAAGAGTTTAAAGCTGCAGAAAACTTTGAGGAGCAGGAAAAAGAGTTTCTAAAGCTGGTTGAGATTCAGAAGGAGTTAGAGACTCAGGGAAATTTGGTGCATATTCGCTATACAGTGAATACACTGGATCCTTTCTACGAAAAAGAAAATGATTTTTGGGATGAGAATACGGCGATTTTTGCTTCCCTTGGTCATGGAATCATTTCTGCAGTTCTCGATAGTCCTTTTCTTGAAGACTATCGCAGAGTCTATGGAGATCATTTTGTGGATACGGCTCTTTTGCAGAAAAAGACCTTTGATCCAGTGATCATGGATGACTTAAACGAAGAGAGCAAATGGGGAAGTAAGTACCAAAAGCTTATGGCGGGTCTACAGATTCCTTTTGAAGGAAAGAACTATACGCTGCCTGAGATGGCGCTATTCCTCCAAAATCCAAATAGAGACACAAGAAAAGCAGCCAGTGATGCGGTCTACACGGTCTTTACAGAAAAGCAAGCTGAACTTGATGAGATCTACGATAATCTGGTGAAGATCCGTCATGAAATTGCGAAGAAGCTTGGCTATGAAAACTTCATCCAACTTGGTTATGACCGTATGGGAAGAACCGACTATGGTGCTGCTGATGTGGAGCGATATCGTCAAGGTGTAAGAGAGTATCTCGTTCCCCTTGCAGAAAAAATCTTTGAAGAACAACGTGTACGCTTAGGCGTTGATAAGCTCTATAACTACGATCTTGGTTATGAATTCCCAACAGGCATGCCAAAGCCACAGGGTGATGCAGAGTATATTGTTGGGGAAGCTGCAAAGATGTACAAAGAGCTAAGTCCTGAGACCGATGCTTTCTTCACTCTTCTACAAGAGCGTGAGCTTATGGATCTACTGAGTAAAAAAGGCAAGGCGCCAGGTGGCTATTGTACCTTTATTGAGAACTATGGCGTTCCCTTTATCTTTGCCAACTTCAATGGAACCATTGGTGATGTCAATGTCCTAACCCATGAGTTTGGCCATGCCTTCCAAGTGTACTCAGCTAAAGATCTACCTCTTTCATCCCAGCGTTTTCCTGGTATGGAAGCTGCCGAGATTCATTCCATGGGTATGGAGTTTATTACTTGGCCATGGATGGAGAATTTCTTTAAAGAAGATACAGAGAAATTCTTCTACTCCCATGCAGCAAGTGCCATTACCTTTATTCCCTATGGTGCACTGGTGGATCATTTCCAACACGAAGTCTATGCAAAGCCAGAGATGACACCAGAAGAGCGTCGTACTACCTGGAGAGAACTTGAGAAGATCTACAATCCATGGAAAGACTATGCAGGATGTGCATATCTTGAAAATGGTGGATTCTGGCAGAAACAAGGCCATATCTATGAAGTGCCTTTCTACTATATTGACTATACCTTGGCACAAATCGTTGCCCTACAGATCTTTAAGAGAAGTCGAGAAGATCGCGAGAAACTTTGGGAAGACTATAAAGCCATCTGCAAAGTTGGTGGTAGCTTACCTTTCACAAAGATTCTTGAAGTAGGACATTTCGAGAACCCCTTTAATCCTGAAGTTGTTGGTGAATCTGTCAGTGAGATAGAGAAGTTCTTGAAGAGCGTAGATGCCAGTAAATTTTAGGAGGTAAGATGCGAGAAGGAAGTAATTTTATTCGAGACATTGTTATCGAAGACATTGAAAGTGGAAAACATCAGTTTGCCATTACTCGTTTTCCTCCAGAACCAAATGGCCTTCTCCACATTGGACACTGTAAAGCTCTCACCATTAACTTTGATATCTCCTCTGAGTTTAATGGTTTTACCTATCTTCGCTTTGATGATACGAACCCCGCAAAGGAAGATGAGCGCTTTGTAAAGCTGATTAAAGAAGACATCAAGTGGATGGGCTTTGAGTGGAAAGAGCTGCGCTATGCATCGGATTATTTTGAGGAGATGTATAAAAGGGCCCATATTCTCATCGACAAAGGTCTTGCCTATGTGGATGATATCTCTGCTGAAGAGATGCGAGAGATGCGCGGCACCTTGACAGAGCCTGGTGTAGAGAGTAAGAACCGTAATCGCCCTATCGAAGAATCCAAGGATCTCTTTACACGTATGAAAGAGGGTGAGTTTGAAGAGGGAAGTTTAACCCTCCGTGCCAAGATCGATATGGCTCATCCAAACATCATTATGCGTGATCCCGTGATCTATCGTATCGTCAATACACCACACTATCGTACCGGGGATACATGGCATATCTATCCTATGTATGACTTTGCTCATCCCCTTGAAGACTATGTAGAGAGAATTACTCATTCCCTTTGCTCACTGGAGTTTGAGAACAATCGTCCTCTCTATGATTGGTATCTCGAAAATACTGACGTAGAGTATTTTCCAAAGCAATATGAGTTTGCAAAGCTCAACATTGAAGGTGCCATCATTGGTAAAAGACATATCCTCCGACTGGTGGATGAAGGTCTCATTGATGGATGGGATGATCCTAGGCTTCTTACCATCAGTGGTATGAGAAGACGTGGCTATACGCCTGATGGGATTAAAAATTTCATCAGAGCAACCGGTGTCTCAAAAGAAAACTCCACAGTGGATATGGCCATGCTAGAGCACTTTATCCGTGAAGATCTGAAGCTAAAGACACCTAGAGTCATGGCTGTACTTGATCCTCTTAAAGTCGTCATCACCAATTATGAGGGTGAAGGAGAGCTTCTACCCATGACCAACAATGTAGAAAATCCTGATCTCGGTGAAAGAGAGATGCCCTTTAGTCGGGAAATCTATATTGAGCGTGAAGACTTTATGGAGGAACCTCCAAAGGGCTACAAGCGTTTATCTCCCGGAAAAGAAGTTCGCCTTATGGGTGCTTACTTTATTCGCTGTGATGAGGTGATTAAAGATGAGAAGGGTGAAGTGATTGAGCTTCGTTGTAGCTACGACATCGAAACAAAGAGCGGTTCTGGCTTTAAAGGTAGAAAGCCACAGGGAACCATTCACTGGGTGGATGGAAAAAGCTCTATCCCTGCAAGGGTCTATCGCTTTACTTCACTGATTGATGGCGTCTTTGATTCAGAGGTTGATCTTGTGGATCAGATTAAAAAGGATTCAGTGCAGCTTTATCACGCAAGAGTGGAAAAGATTCTTGGCGAATCTCATGACCATGATGCTTTCCAATTCGTGCGCCATGGATACTTTGCAAAGGATGAAACCCATCCAGAAGAGCTGACCTTTAATGAGACGGTGTCACTAAAAAGTAGTTTTAAGCTATAAGAAAAAATGAAAAGGGATGTAGCGGTAGATGGTTATATCCCTTTTTGCTAAGATTTATCTTGGGTCAAAGATGGTTATCGTTTTACGGTAGGGAAGTGTTTTGAAGACGAATGATTGGTTACGATGAATCATCGGGTTAGTAATGCTGATAGGAGTTGACATTCAGATTTTCATTATACTGATGAATCACTACAATTTATTTTGCTTTCACTTCCATATAGTAGTGTGGAATATTCTTAGGCAGCTCAACTGATTTGATATCCTTTTCTAGGTCAAAACCAAAATTCTGTCTAACGATGTCCACTTTACCGTAGTCTTTGATCTCGGCTAAAGTAGTTTTCATGATGAGGGCACTATTTAGATTGTTTAATAAATCATAACCATAAACCTTGTCATTGTGTTTTTTTCCGTGGAAGTCCAGACTGCCCTTTTTATAGCTTTCAATGGTGAGATCTAGTTCTTGTGCAGCTTCCAAGTCAAGTTTAAACTCTGCGAAGAAGACTCTTTGAGCAGTTCTCACATCAGAGTTTTCCAGTGCTCCATCTTCGTAACGCATCATGGGCTGTTGGCTAAAGACACCAAACTGAGAGAGGTCTCTTTTATAAAACTCCTTAAAATCATGATACGAAATATAGCTTTTATCTGTTTCTTCCCAGCCGCCTTGCTGTGTTGATTTAGAATCAGATACCATTTCCATGACATTTTTCTTGTATCGTTCATAAAGATGTGGCAAAGCTAAGTCTAAGGCCTCTTCTAAAGACATGTCCATTCGCTTGATTTTTGCTCCCGCATCCTTTAGATCATTTCTCTTGTCAGTATTTCCTTTCTCATAAGCATTCCATCCTCCAGATTTTTGTGCTTCTAAGCTAAGAGACTTTGTATCTTCACCTATTAGAATTAGGTAATGATGATCATCGGTTGTAGAAGCTTCTTGTTTTTTGGGCATCGAATACATGAAGTATTCCTGAGATTCTTTTTGATTTGAGAATCTGCTATTGAATCCTAGGCTTAGAACTCTGGTCTTGTTTTTGTCGATGGCTAAACCTGCTACAAGAGAGGGATTTTCTAGGCCTTCGGCATTTTCGGGATAGTAACTCTCCTTTAGTTCATAAACTGTGACTAGGATCTGTGAAAGATCTTGTTGCGTTGTTTGCGCTTTTTCGAGATAATCTGTTTTTGAAAGAAGTTTTTGGAAGTCTTCCCAATCACGGAAATTTTCCATATTGAGTGTTTCGGAGGCATTTTCACTTCCATCTGCAGCTGAGAAACTGCCCGTAAAATCACCATAGTACAACTGGCTTTCAATGACCTTTCCATCTCTTAGGATACGAGGTGCCGTGAAGAAAAGTTCATCGACACTGGATACAAAGGGATAGAGCAAGGTGATGGTTTTTTTCTTTCCCGTATTTTCAATTTTATACTCATCTTTAATGAGAACGGAGCTGAGATTGGGCTTTTCTCCCTCAGGCGTCTCCTTTAACATGTAAAAGTCATAGGTGAGTCTACGTGTTGCTGTCAAGTTTTCCTGTGCTTCCCCAGGTGAAAGGAGAAGTGGAAGAACAGGACCTTTGTAGGACATAAAAGCTGAAGAACCATCTGTAGACAGATGTTCACCTGCGCCACTTCCTCCACTTGAGTTGCCACCAAAGATGTTTGGGAAGGTGAGTATTGCAACAAAAACCAGGCACAAACAGGCAGCGATGGGGACAAGTGTTTTCCAACTATATTGCTTTTTCGCTTTTTCATCTTTTTCTGCCAAGGCAATATAATCAGGACGGATTCCACCTACGGCATCCAAGAGTTTGCTATTTTTCATATTGTGTATCCTTCCCTTTCTAACTGAATCCGCAGTCCTTCTCTCATGCGAAATAGAGTGACTTTCACTTTACTCTGCGAATACCCATATCGTTTGCAAATTTCTGAAATCGTGTCGAAGAACCAATATCTCCTCACAAAAACATTGCGCTGATCTTCTGAACAAGTCTCTAGAAAGGCATCGATGATTCGACTTAACTCCTTTACTTCAAGCTCACTCACAACATCCTTCTTGGAGGGAATACATTCTTGCATTTCCTGTGTCAGTTCACAGAATAGGGGATATCGCTTTTGGCTGCTCTTTTTTCTACACTCATCAATTGCTCGATGTCGCGTTATTTTTCCAAGAAAAGCAAAAAGATAGCTTCGTGGCTCATGGGGTGGGATACGATTCCATGTCTCTAGATAGGTGTCGTTTTCATATTCTTCGGCAGACTGCTGATTGTTGAGAATGTTGTTGGCGATTCTCCTGAGTTTAGAACCATATTTTTGTGCTGTATGAGAGATAGCAGATTCGTTTCTGGATAAGTAGAGATCTACAATTTTTGAATCATCCAATTGAACTTCCTCCTTTCAGCGTTTTTTAAGCCTTCACTCTATATAGCGTAATTTCTATCCTGTAGGTTACATGAACATATTTTTATCATACCATTTTCATGAAACCTCCAGCAGTGCGATGAATAAAAAAAGAGCCGAAGGATGTAAAAGCATCACTACTGGCTCTTTGTCATTGATATTTATTCTGAAGTTGTTAGATTATGTGTAATCTGTTTGAAAAAACCTGCTTTCCAAACTTGCAGTGATGCATGGTTTCGAATGAAAGGAGTCACATCCTCTTTGGCTTGCTTATAGTCAATGGTATCGAAATGATCCATAAGGCTCTGCTTCAGATCTTCCAATTCAAATTTCTCTTCAGATTGTAAATAGCCACTTTGAATCAAACGCGCCTTTAGATGGTTGAAATTCACGGGAATATTTCGAGAAAGAAGGAAAATGTAATCATACAAATCTCTTCCTTTAACCCGATGCTTCCACGAACGACAGAGGACTGCGTGAATCTTTCCTGCAAACAAGGATGGTGAATCATATAATAGTATTTCATAAGGTGAGGGAAGCAACCGATACTGGTGTTCATAATGAGCATAATCGGGAGGATTGGTATCGACCTCGAATTTAATCCTTATCTTTT
>CAMFGQ010000058.1 GCA_945950065.1 uncultured Clostridia bacterium | reverse complement strand
CATAGTTATGACCCAGAACAAAAATACTCCGCACCTTATTTTTGGGGTACCTTGGGAATTCTCTACAACACTACTTTGGTGGATGAGCCTGTAGATTCCTGGGAGATTTTGTGGAAGGAGAAATACCATCGGAAGATCATTATGCTGGATTCTTCACGGGACTCTTTGGGCATTGCACTGAAGATGCTAGGCTATTCCATGAATTCAAGAAATGAAGAAGAGATGGGGAAAGC
This sequence comes from uncultured Clostridia bacterium, assembly GCA_945950065.1. GTDB lineage: Bacteria > Bacillota > Clostridia > Peptostreptococcales > Acidaminobacteraceae > DTU036. The sequence continues at coordinate 8,111 of CAMFGQ010000058.1, read as the reverse complement.
TGCAGATCTTCTGATTGAGCAGTATCCCCTTGTCTATGCTTATCTTGTGGATCAGACTAGGGACATTATGATCAATGGTGAAGCAGCTCTTGCCGTGATGTATTCGGGAGATGCGGTGGACGCTATCTCCGAAAATGAAGATCTTGCCTACGCTGTTCCAAAGGAAGGCTCTAATCTATGGTTTGATTCCATGGTGATTCCAAAGAATGCAAGAAATCCTGAGAATGCCGAGAAGTTCATCAACTTTATGCTGCGTGCCGAAAACATGGCCCAAAATGCTGAGTATGTCTGGTACTCTGTGCCAAGCAGTGAAGCAAAAGAGCTTTTAGATGAAGAGCTGAGTGAAAGTGAGGTTGCTTATCCAGATAAAACCATCCTGGAGAATCTTGAAGTCTTTAGGGATCCAGGAGAGATGATTAAAAAGTATGATGATCTCTGGCAAAAGGTAAAAAATCAATAGAACAAGTGAAGGGTTCCAGTGGAGTTCTTAAGAAACATGCAGGCCTCCCGTGATATAATAGGGGTATCTTATACCACCCAGGAGGTCATCTTATGCCAAAGACTAAGAAAGCAATGCACATGATTCGTTTACTCCTTTTAGTTCTTGCCTTGGTGCTTGTCTCGAACTCCCATCTACCCATGAACGTAACGGATAATGGTGTAGCTGTTTCAGACTATGATAAGGGCAGTGACTTTGGAGATGATCCTGCTTACGAAATGGCACTGAACAAGAATGGAACAAAAATCTTTAAAGATCCTTGGCGTGCTTTGCGAAAAGTCAAGTATGACTGTGCTGATGCCATATCGGCCATTAGATGGGAACACAAAATCCCCCTAACTCTTGGACGCTGGACCTATAAGAGCTACATGAACTATGGACGGCAGATGGTGACGGAAGATAAAGAGCTTCAACGACAAGGCACACTGCTCAGTTGAGTCCTGGATGTCTTTGAAAACAGCTATAAGAAATAGATGAGGGGAAACGCCTGAATATAGGCGTTTTTCCCCTTTACCATAGCGCTTCACTTTATGGTATACTCGTGAGATGAAAGGAGGTGCTTATGCGCCTTGGAATTGATGTACATGGTGGGGATCATGCTCCTGTAGAAATCCTAAAGGGTGTCTATGCTGCAAAAGAGAGACTGGATGCTCACTTTGTCCTGTATGGAAAGAAAGAAGACATTCTTGCTTTTGATCCCAACTGCACCATGGAAATAGAGAATTGCACCGAAATCATCACAGGAAGTGATGTTCCTGTAGATGCGATTCGTAAAAAGAGAGATGCCTCCATGGTCAGAGGACTTTTAGATTTAAAAGAAGGTAAGATTGACGGCTTTCTCTCTGCTGGAAACAGTGGAGCACTCCTAGCAGGTGGTTTACTTCGTGTAGGAAGACTTGCTGGCATGGAGCGTCCTGCCTTAGCGATTCCTTTTCCTTCTGTTAAAGGAATGAGTTTACTCCTTGATGCAGGTGCCAATGCCGATGTAAAGCCTAGCTCTCTTAGTGACTTTGCTCTTATGGGGAGCCTCTATAAAGAAAGAGTATTAGGGACGCCCAATCCTAGTGTAGCCATCGTCAACATTGGAGAAGAAGCAGGTAAAGGCAATCAGCTGGTTCGCGATAGTTTTCCACTTCTGGAAACCTTACCCATTAACTTCATTGGTAGTATTGAGGGCAGAGACATTCCTGAAGGAAAGGCTGATGTCATCGTCACCGATGGTTTTACAGGCAATGTGATCCTGAAATTTGCTGAGGGCATGATTAAGAGCTATGGGAATTTATTAAAAGAACAATTTCTTTCCTCCTTTAAAGGAAAAATTGGAGCCCTTCTTTTAAAAGACCAATTAAAGGGACTTATGAGAACCTTTGATTATAAAGAATACGGAGGAGCACCCCTACTGGGCGTAAAGGGATATTTAGTGAAGGCTCATGGGAGCAGTGATGAAAGAGCCATCATGAATGCTGTGCTTTTCCTTGCCAAATATGTTGAAAGCGGTATGCTGCCTGTACTGGAGGCAGCCATTGAAGAAAGGTGTCACCGTGAAGAAGTACCTGGAACATCTGAAGATTAACTACAGGGACATTGATCTCTACAATGTCTCCATGATTCATCCATCCTATCAAAATGAACATCCTGAACTGCCCTTTAATAACCAACGCTTTGAGTTTTTAGGGGATGCTGTTCTTGATCTGATTGTGAGTGAATACTTATTTTTGCATTTAAAAGAGCGAGAAGGAGAACTGAGTCGGCTGAGAGCTGCCATGGTCAATGAAGGCGCCCTTGCCAAAATGGCCAGAAAACTAAAAATCCAGGACCACTTGCTTCTAGGTAGAGGAGAAGAAGGCTCCGGTGGACGTAAGCGAAACTCCACCCTGAGTGATGCCTTTGAAGCCTTTATGGGTGCTCTCTTTATGGATCTTGGTCTGGATGCAGCAAGGGAATTTTTCCTTCACTGGTTTCAAGAAGACATTGATCTCATTCGCCAAGGCAATGGCTATGTTGACTACAAAAGCCTTCTACAAATTCAAGCTCAAAAAGAAGGTCGTAGCATTCGTTATGAACTCATGGAAAGCTATGGACCTCCCCATGATCGAAGGTTTATTATGGGACTTTACTTAGATGGACAATGCGTTGCACAGGGTGAAGGAAAAAGCAAACGGGAAGCCCAAAGGCAAGCTGCAAAGGAGGCACTTGGTGAAGGAGCATAGTAACATTCCCATCTTTCTTTCACATAGGGGATGCCCCCATCAATGTGTCTACTGTGATCAGTGTCTGATTACGGGTGATCCAGGTAATCCTTCTGAAGAAGAAATCCATCAGGCCATTGAAGCTTATCTTTCTACCCAAAAGGAAGAAACAAGAAAAGAGATCGCTTTTTTTGGTGGTAGTTTTAGTGCGCTACCTCTAGAAATACAGGAATTTTATCTTTCTATTGCTCAGGACTATGTAGGTAAGCATGGCATTGAAGGCATTCGCTTTTCCACACGACCTGATGCGCTGAGCAGTGAAAAGATGAACTTCTATAACAACTTTACCCTTAGTGCCATTGAACTTGGCGTCCAGTCCTTAGACCCCAAAGTACTCCGTGCGAGTAAACGTGGACATGGCCTGATTGATGTCATTCGTGCAGCCAATCTCATTGCAGGGAGCAATTTGGAGCTTGGCATGCAGATGATGATTGGCTTACCCGAAGATCATTATGACTCAGCCATCTTTACTGCTGAAAAAATGATTGCGCTACGGCCTGATTTTGTGAGGATTTATCCTACCCTTGTCCTTCGTTGCACGGGTCTTGAGCAAATGATGGAGAAGGGAAGCTATTATCCCTGGAGTTTAGAAGAAACCATTGAGGTCTGTGCAGATGTACTGGCCCTCTTTATGGAGGCTCATATTCCTGTCATTCGTTGTGGTCTTTATTCAGAGGCACCTGACTTTCTCGATTCCGTTGTTGCTGGACCTTATCATCCTGCGCTGAAAAGTCTTGTGCTGAGCCGCATGTTCTATAAGAAATTAGCTAAGCTAAATGGACCCTTGGAGATTGTGCTTCATCCTAGGGATGAGTCCCTTCTTCTTGGGAACAAAAAAGAAAATCTACTCCGTCTACAGAAACAGGGGAAAACCCTACACTATACACTGGATGAAAAAATAAAACGCTATGGATTCCTTCATCAAGATCGCTATTTTTCCATCTACTAGGAGGATCTGTGTTTCTCAAATCAATCGAACTGAAAGGATTTAAATCCTTTGCCGATCGTACACACATCGACTTTTTAGATGGGGTCACCTGTATTGTTGGCCCCAATGGGTGTGGAAAAAGCAACATCATCGACGCCATTCGCTGGGTGCTAGGGGAGCAAAGTAGCTCCACTTTACGTGCTCGCCGTATGGAAGATGTTATCTTTTCAGGGACCAAGCATCGTTCTGCTCAGAATCTTGCTTCGGTACGCCTGATTTTTTCTGATGCCAAAGAACTCTCACCAGGAGGACTGGAAGAGCTCAGCATTGAACGGATTCTCCACCGTAGTGGCGAATCCACCTACAAAATCAATTCCCAAGCTGTACGCCTGAAAGACCTGCGTCAGCTCTTTATGGATACAGCCATTGGTGTCAGTGGCTACTCTCTGATTAGTCAGGGGGACATTGATGACATCTTAAAGGAAAATAAAGAAGAACGAAGAAAGATCTTTGAAGAAGCCTCAGGCATCAGCCTGCTCCACTATAAGAAGGAAGAGGCAAGAAGGAGGCTCCTTCGTGTAGAGGATCACTATCTACGCATGATGGACATTGTGGGGGAACTGGAAGAACGAAGAGAGCCTTTACTCGTGGAAAAAGAGAAGGCCCTCCAGTATCTTGATCTCTCCAGACGCGCAAAGGAGATGGACCTCTACTATACTCATCTTGATTACCGTCGCTATGAAGAGCAGCAAGAAGAACTCTCCAGAGAACTAGGACGCCTCAACTATACACTTCACCATGTGTCCCAGAAACGTGAAGAAGCTCTAGAGAAACGTAGAGAACTCGAAGAAAAAAGCGAAAGCTCTCAACAACAGTTTGATCTTCTTCAAGATCTCCTCAGGGAAAAAACAAAAACCCGTGATGAAGCCTATGTGGACATCAGGGTAAAAGAAGAGCGACAAGCTCATCTACGAAGGGAACTCTCCTCTCTACAAGAAGAAGGACAGATTGATCCTGAAGAAGAAACAGAGCTAAAGGATAAACTAACAGCCAGTGAAGAGAAACTGAGCCAAGTTAAAGAGAAATCCCTTGTTGCAAAAGACAGACTGGATCAGCAGCGCCGTGAAGAAAGTCTTCGTGGCAAGACCATGGAAGAGCTTGAACAGCGCAAAGAAAACCTTCGCTTACAGAAACAACGCCTAGAAACCGAGGCCTTGCACAAAGGGACTCGTCTAGGTGAAGTGGTGGCGCGACAAGACAAACTCTTGAGGGAAGAACAAAGCCTCCTTGAAGACAAGAAAGCCCTTCTAGAAGAAAAAGAAGACCTACAAAAGGAAAAGTCCAGCCTTGAGAGAAAAAGTCTTCGTCATAGACGAGAAGGCACTGAATTAACAAGAGAACTCAAAGAAGCTGAAGAAGAACGTAGCTATGCCAAGACAAGGATAGCTGAATTACAGTCTCACCTCAGCTCTTTAGATAAAAACATTCAGCTCTATGAAAGCTGGGAAAAAGAAAGCCTCCAGGATCTAGAAGAAGGAAAATCTGCCCTTGGTGGAGAACTTATCCTGCGAAAACTAAAACCCAAAAAAGGCTATGAAAGAGCTCTAGAAGCTGCTCTAGGTCAAGGCCTCTATGGCCTGGATATGACGGCTACTGCCCCTGAACAGTGGCAAGATAAGGTAGCTTCTTATCCCATCAATCTGCTCTATGCTCATGCATCTTTCCCAAAGAGTCATGATCCCAAGAGCCTTGGTACTCTGGCAGAATTTGTCAAAGGAACTGGAGCGATCCAAGAGCATCTGTTAAGCTCCATCTTGGTCTATGAAAACCTTGAAGATGCTTTAGCTGGACCTGAAGAGGCGATTCGTGTTACCTTAGCAGGCCAACGACTTGAAAAAGGCTTTTACTACGGTAGCCTTCAGACTGCCAGTCCTCTGGAAATCTCTCTGAACCTCCATGAAGCTAGGGAAGAAAGAGAGAAACTGCTTCTTGAAAAAGAAAGCCTTGAAAAAGAGCTTGAAGAAAAGAATGTCCTGCTAGGACAGCTGGAGAAGAACCGAGAGTCTTGGAAGGCGCAGGAGGACTCTCTTCAAGGTGAGATTAAGGGACTGGAAGGAAAGCTTCATGAACTTTCTGGAAGAGAAAGTCTCCTTCTCTTTAGAGAAAACCAGATGAAAGAGACCATGGGGGCTGATGAGGGACAGAGAGATCTCCTTGAAAAAGAGTTAGAAAAGAATAAGAAAGAACTAGCAAAGCTTCTCCTTCTCGAAGAAGAACTAGAAGATAAAGTACCTGAGGATCTTCCTGAAGAGAGCAGTAGTCTCTTTGAAGACTATATGGCGCTTCAGCTGGATGAAGCTAGACTCGAGGAAGAAAAGAGAAGATGGAAAGAATCCCTGGAAGCTTACTATAAGCGTAGGGAAGACATTGAAAAGAAGAACAAGCTTCTGATGGAGCAGCGCAAGCTCACAGAACAAGAAGCGAAGAAGCTCCAAGAAGAACTGGATGAAGAGCGTGAAGCCCATAGCAGCATTCTCCTAGAAATCAAAGAGCTAGATGAAAAGGCCATGGGCATCAAAAGAGAACTGGATAGCTTCCGAACAGAGATTATGGAACTGCAGCGAAGTCGGGAAGAGGAGGAAGAACGCTTCCTCCAGTTAAAGGATCAGATCAGTAAAAAGGAAGTGCAGCATAGCCGTCTAGAAGAACGTATGAACGGTCTGACAGCTGAAATCTGGGAACGCTATGAACTCAGTATGCTTCAGGTCAAGGACCTTGGCATAAGCTGTGATGAACCCCGTAGTCAGCGTAAAAAGATACGCCAAGCCATGATTAACCTAGAGCCTGTGAATCTGCAAGCGCCACAGGAATTCCAAGAAGTCGATGAACGCTATCAGTTTCTTACCGAACAACTGCGCGATGTTGAGGCAAGTAAGAAGGACATTGAGAGCACCATGAACTCGCTTGAGAAGCGAATGCGTCAAGACTTTAGTGAAACCTTTGTGGCCATTCGTGAGAACTTCAAAGAGATCTTTAGCAATCTCTTCCGGGGTGGACAGGGAGATATTTTGTTGGAAGATCCAGAGGATGTTCTGGGCTCTGATATTTTGATTTTGGCATCACCTCCTGGAAAGAAACTCCAGCATATGAATCTCCTCAGTGGGGGAGAAAAGGCATTGACTGCCATTGCCCTTCTCTTTGCTGTGCTAAAGACCAAACCAGCACCCTTCTACGTACTGGATGAGATTGAGGCAGCATTGGATGACATCAACATTCAGCGTTTTGGTACCTTCCTTGAAGATTTTTCTGTAGGAAGTCAATTTATCTTAATTACACACCGTAAAGGAACCATGGAGTTTGCCAATGCACTCTATGGTGTATCCATGGAAGAAAAGGGAATTTCAACCCTTGTGTCGTTAAAAATGGAGGAAGAATGACATTATTTGAACGCTTTAAAGAATCATTGACCAAAACCAGTAAGAATCTGGCCACCCAAATGGATAAGCTCTTTGGCTTTTATGATGCTGTGGATGATGAGTTTTTTGAAGAACTAGAGGAAATCCTTATCCTGGCTGACTTAGGTTTTGAAACCACCGATAGTGTCTTGACTGAGTTAAGAAATGAAGTCTATGAAAGAATGCTTTCTGAACCTTCTCAGGTAAAGCCACTCTTGGAAGAAATTCTCATTTCAAAAATCAGCTCAGATAAGAAACTCGATCTAGAAAACCCACCTAAAATCATTCTGATCATCGGTGTCAATGGAGCTGGTAAAACTACCTCCATTGGCAAACTTACTCATCTACTGAAAAGCCATGGCCACCATGTCCTCCTGGCTGCGGCAGATACCTTCCGTGCAGCTGCCATTGACCAACTAGGGATTTGGGCTGAGCGTGCAGGTGTAGACATGATCCGCCATAAAGAGGGCAGTGATCCTGCCAGTGTGATTTATGATGGTATTCAAGCTGCTAAAAGTAGAAATGTCGATGTTCTCATTTGTGATAGTGCAGGAAGACTTCACAACAAAAAGAATCTCATGATGGAACTTGGTAAAATCTCAAAAATCATCCATCGTGAATACAAGGAAGAAGACATCATGACTCTTCTTGTCCTGGATGCCACCACAGGCCAAAATGCCCTGATTCAAGCCAATCTATTTAAAGAGTACGCAGAGATTGATGGCCTAATCTTAACCAAACTGGATGGCTCCAGTAAAGGCGGCTTTGTTTTCGCCATTAAGGATCAATTAGATCTTCCTGTGTATTTTATGACCTTGGGGGAACAACTAGAAGATATTGCTGTCTTTGATCCAGAGTACTTCGTCAAAGGCATCTTTGAAAGGAATGGTCAGTGAAAATCCTGGTTACTGGTGGCGGCACCTCAGAAGATGTAGATGGTGTACGCCGCATCACCAACATGTCAACTGGTTCTCTTGCCT
>CAMFGQ010000057.1 GCA_945950065.1 uncultured Clostridia bacterium | reverse complement strand
GATATAAGTAGACAATCAAACTTTTCCCTCTTTTAATAAGTTAATTGCTCGAATGTTATATCCAATCTTCTTAACGTATTACTCATTTACACTACAAAAAAGCAAAGTGCATAATCGCCCTAATCAAGGCATATCAAGACTTTGCTTCTTTATGGTCATCTTATGCAATTAGATTGTTTAAAGAACTGTATCCCTCTTAAATTGAAGAAGTCGTTGAAATCCTTCTGGAGGATCGACTTGGATTTCTACCTTTTTCCCTTCTGGAGTGATAAAAGTTAATGAATAGGCATGGAGCATCTGGTGCTCTAAAGACTTCCTTTTCGTTTTCGGTCCATAGACTGGATCACCTAGCACAGGATGATGAATCGATTTGAGATGAACTCGCAACTGATGAGTTCTGCCAGTATCTAAAGTACACTCTAGCAGTGCATAATCATCAAACTCTTCTAGCTTTTTAAAGTAACTTCTCGAATATCGACCACTATCCCCTAGGCGATAGCTGGTAGGATAACGTGGATGCCTTTCAAGATAGCCTTCTACTGTGGTTTCAGTCCATTTGGGAATTCCATGCACAAGGGCAAGATACTTACGAGTAATCTTTCTTTCCTGTAGCTGCTCCTTTAGATAGGCATGGGTCTCATTGTCCTTAGCGATAAGAAGAAGTCCTGATGTATCCTTGTCCAGTCGATGGACAATCCCAGGTCTATCCTCCCCACCAAGGCTTGATAAAGGCCAGCCTGTGGCCAAGAGACCTGATACTAAGGTTCCCTGTACTTGTCCACTGCCAGGATGGACTGTAAGTCCAGGAGGCTTGTTGATGACAGCTAGATGAGCGTCTTCATGCAGGACTTCTAGATTCATTTCTTCAGGTTTTAACTCTTCTTTATCAGGAAGGGAGAGAGTAATCCTCTCCCCCTTCTCTAGTCGATAGTTTTTCTTAACCTCTCTCCCCTCCACTAGGACATGAGCCTCCTCAATGAGCTTCTGAATAGCTGATCGTGAAAGCTCCATCCTCTGGGAAAGATAGAGATCAAGTCGCTCCTGCTCTTGTGCAACAAAGTGCATTACTTGCATTGTTTTAACTCAATGGTGGTAGCTTGATCGTTGAGAAGGTACTCCTCTCCTTGATTTTCTTCTCTCTGAAGAGTAACAGCCAGTACTTCCTTCATGATAAAGTCTCTATGCTCTTCAACAGCTGCCTCAAAGACAGGAGTGGAGGTATATTTGACTTCGATCTGATCAGCTACTTCATAATCCTTTTGTTTTCTCAGCTGCTGAATGCGAGAAACAAATTCTCTAGCATAGCCCTCAGAAAGCAAAGTATCATCCAGTCGAGTGTCCAGAATCACAAAGAGATTCCCCTGGGTTTGTACGGTATACTGATCCTTGGCTTGTACCTGAATTTGAATCAACTCGTCGGTGAGTTCCATGGGCTCATCATTCAGCATAAGTGTGGCAGTTTCCCCACTTCTGATCTTCATGGCAATCTCCGTAGCATCTGCTTCTCGTAATGCTTTTTGGAAGGCACCCATGTTCTTCCCAAGGATAGGACCAAGTACTGGGAAGTTAGGCTTTAGGATAAAGTCTACAAAGCGGCTGATGTCTTGCACAAAATCAAGTTTTTTGACATTGAGCTCTTCTAAGATAACGTCTTCAAGTCCCTTCAGCGTCTCTTCATTGCGGTGATCAACCAAGACTCTAGATAGGGGTTGGCGCACTTTAATGGCCACTGATTCTCTAGCAGCTCGACCCATGGTGACAATGTTTCGAACCAGATCCATAGAGCGATCCAGCTCTTCATCTACTTGCCCTTTATCTGCAACTGGGAAGTCAGCAAGATGCACACTTTCTTTCCCCGTTAGGTTACGGTACATCTCTTCTGTGAGGAAAGGTGCAATGGGAGCTGCCATCTTCAGGACACTGAGAAGGACTTCATAGGTGGTAAGGAAAACACTTTCCTTATCCACATCCATGGACTCCTTCCAATAGCGACGACGGCTTCGACGAATGTACCAGTTGGAGAAATCCTCCACCACAAAATCCTGAAGGGCTCGTGAGACCTTGGTCAGATCATAATGATCATAACTATCAGTAACATCCTCAATGAGTTTATGAAGACGGGTCAGGATCCATCTGTCAAGATCACTTCTCTTCTCATAAGGGACTTCAAAGCTTCCCACATCCAATTCATCGTGGTTAGCATAGAGTGTAAAGAGATGATAGATGTTCTTTAGAGTTCCAAAGAATTTACTCTGTACTTCCATCAATCCACTCAGGTCAAATTTCGTAGGTTGCCATGCTGGTGAAGCATAGGTCAAATACCAACGAACAGCATCTGCACCTTGTTCTCTAAAGAGCTTTTCTGCATCCACCGTATTGCCACGGGACTTACTCATCTTCTTACCATCTTTATCCAGAAGCATGTCATTAACCAGAACGTTTTTATAAGGACTCTGCTTCATAATAAAGGTAGAGATGGCCATCAGAGAGTTAAACCAACCTCTGGTCTGGTCGATGCCCTCACAGATAAAGTCTGCAGGGAAGTATTCATGGAAATCATCCTTGTGCTCAAAGGGATAATGCATTTGAGCAAAGGGCATGCTTCCTGAGTCAAACCATACATCAATGACATAGGGTACCCTGTGCATCTCTTCACCACAGTCAGGACATCTAAAGAGGATGTCGTCAACATAGGGGCGGTGTAGTTCTACTTCTTCCAAGGGATGGATGGACTTTTCTTTCAGTTCTGCAATAGAAGCTACCGTCTCTTGATGACCACAGGAACAGGTCCAGATGTTCAGTGGCGTTCCCCAATAACGGCTACGGGATAAGGCCCAGTCCTTAATGTTAGCAAGCCAGTTTCCAAATCGCTTCTCTCCAACATAGTCAGGATACCAATTCACCCTATTGTTGTTGGCAACCAGTTCATCTCGCAGTTCACTCATGCGGATATACCAGCTATCTGTAGCATAGTAAAGCAGTGGTGTATCACATCTCCAGCAATGTGGATAATTGTGTTCCAGTCGCTGCTTCTTATAGAGGAGTCCCTCTTCTCTTAACCACTCCACAATGTGAGGATCAGCATCCATAACAAACATGCCTTTCCAAGGGGTGGCTGTGTATTTTCCATCAAGACCTACGGGTTGAATCACAGGTGCTCCATATTTCATGGACACTTCGTAGTCTTCTTCCCCGAAGGCAGGTGCAGTATGCACAATGCCGGTTCCATCATCGGTTGTTACATAGTCTCCCAGCGTAACAAAGAAAGCTTTCTTATCTGGTGTCACAAAGGGCATGAGCTGTTCATACTCAATGTACTCCAGGTCTTTTCCAGGGAAGGTTTCAAGAACTTCTACATCATCACCCATCACATCATGGATGAGTTTTTCTGCAAGGATGAAGACATGCTCTCCTTGCTTCACTCTAGCATAGCTTACCTCAGGATGTACGGTCAGCAGCACATTACTGGCTAGAGTCCAAGGTGTGGTTGTCCAGACCAAGAAGTATTCTTCCTTGTCTTTACGTTTAAAGGCAACCGTAACGGTGTCTTGCTTGGTGATTTTGTAACCTTGGGCAACTTCATGGGATGCAAGTCCAGTACCGCAGCGTGTACAGATAGGCAGGATTTTGTGTCCTTCATAAATCAATCCCGCTTTAAAAAACTCACTGAGAATCCACCATACTGATTCGATGTACTCATTCTCAAGGGTGATATAGGGGTCATCCAGATCGATGAGATAGCCCATCTCTTCGGTTTGCTTTCTCCAATATTCCTCATACTCAAAAACCGACTGTCGACACTGTTCGTTAAAAGCAGCGATACCGTACTCTTCGATTTCGTGCTTTTCGGAGATACCCAGTTTTCTCTCCACTTCGATCTCGACTGGAAGACCATGGGTATCCCAGCCCGCTTTACGACGCACATAATAGCCCTGCATGACTTTATAGCGGCAGATAGAGTCTTTTAAGGTTCTAGCCAGTACATGGTGAAGACCAGGCTTACCATTTGCAGTGGGTGGTCCCTCATAGAAAATAAAGCGCTCTCCATCTTTTCTATGCTCGAGTGTACGCTGTAGTAGGTTAATCTCATTCCAATAATTGCGCTGATGTTCTTCAGCAAAAAATGTTTTCTCTTTGTGTAATCCTTTGTACATTCATTTCCTCCAATAAAAAAACCCCTTGCTATAGGGACGCATCAGCTGCGTGGTACCACCCTATTTGCCAGAGGCCACTCTTTTACCATTAACGTAGGCGAACGCCCTAAAAGGGAAAACCGAGAAGTGATCATGTAAGAGCTCTTTTTCATGGCTTGCACCAACCGCCATTTCTCTGTAAAAAGAGGGGTCTCCACCCTGTCTTCTCTTAGCGTAACATTGCCCCATAAACCAATGAGGACAAAATTTGCAAAATAATGTAACCGACAATAATGGAAAAATCCATCATGCCACCACGCTGAACTCGACTCAGTGCATTACGTATGGGCGCAAGAAAAGGTTCGGTCAGCATAATCAGAAGACGATAAATGGGATTATCGATGCTTCTGATAAACCAGGAGCTAAGGGCTCTGGCGAATAGTAGAAACTGAAGGATCCTAATGAGACGTAATAAGAAACTACCCAAGAGTAGCTGCATCGTCGCCTTCTTCAGGAAGTTCAGGTTTCTGTGGCAAATGACTTCTTACATCTACACCTTGAGGTACGATGATAAAAATGTCACTTGCTATTTTTATAATGTCTGCATCCAGTGCATAGGCAGCACCTTCACAGATGTTGATAATTTTAACTGCTACAAAATCTTCAGTTTCTTGGAAATTTAGGATAACGGGTCTTCCCGCACGGACATCATCAATAATGGATAGGGTCTCTCTGTGATCAAGAGGTGTATATTTACAGATGATGAGTTTTGATTCGATTGGACGGCTTGGTCGAGCTTGCTCTCTTGCTCCACCACGTGGGTACTCCCTTACAGGTGCACTGTACTCTTCTTGGGCAACACTGCGTTGTTGGGGTACACGAGTTTCTACAATTTCTTCACCGTCGTAGAATTCTTGCTCTTCATCACCCTCCAGTCCAAAGAAATATTTTACTTTACTCCCAAAGCTATTCATTGCTCCTCCTCTTTATATATGGCAGATCCGATGCGGATCATCGTACTTCCTTCTTCAAGAGCGACACGATAGTCGCTTGACATACCCATACTTAATATCGTCATATCCACATTATTATAATGTTTTTTTCTATAAAGGTCAAAGAGTAATGCCATTTCTTTGAAAAAATGACGAACTTCTTCCGGATCTTCCACAAAAGGAGCCATCATCATCATTCCTTTAACTTGAATATGGTCCAATTGCTCCACCAGCTCAAAGGCCTCTTCTAGCTCTTCTTCAAGAAATCCATACTTTTGCTCTTCACGTGCAATGTTCACTTGAAGCAGGATGTCCTGAATCTTATCAAAATTCTCTGCTTGTCTGTTGATTTCTCGCAGTAAGCGAAGAGAATCTGCTGATTGAATCAGATCAACATAGGGCAGAATCTGTCTCACTTTGTTTCGCTGTAGATGCCCAATAAAATGCACCTTAGGTTCATGGGTCAAATGAGGAATCTTTTCAAGGAGATCTTGAGCCCTACTCTCCCCGATTTCTTCAATTCCCTCTTCCAGTGATTTCTCCATGGCTGCGATGGTGGAATATTTCGTAACGCCAATCAAATGAATGGGTTGCCCGCTTTTTTCTTCATAGCTGCGGATTTCTTCTTTTAATTGACGAATTCGTTCTTTCATTCTTAGGGTTCCTCCAAAATCTCATCGTATAGGTTAACGGTTTTAATGCTTTCATTGGTTCCTTCAGCTTTGCTTAAGGTATAGAAGTCACTGTGGATGACTGCATCATCGCCAATCCTGGCTTTAATCTTAATGGGAACAAAGCGTACCACTCCACTTGGTGAGAGGACTTTAACTCCCATCTGGCCTTCTTCCTCAAGGATGGAGGAACTTTTGATCAAGATTCCTTCGGTTTTCTCTGGAATCAGTTGTACGTTGACATGTCTGTATTCGGTCATTTTTGGATAGTCTTCAAAGAGTCTAAAGATAATCCCTGTCTGTTGTTCGGTACGCACCAGCTGGTAAATTTCAGCAGTGATGCGATCCTCACCGATGATGACCTCCGAGAGATTGCCCACTTTAAAATAGCTCATCTCTTCTGGCGTTAAATTCACAACAAGATAGCTTTCTTTGTTATCCACGATCCTTAAGAAGACATCTCCATTTTTTACTTCCCTACGTACGTGGGAAGCTGGTAATTCAGGAAGGGTACTGTACTGAATAAGATGCATGTTTTGGACGCTAAAAAGCTGATCAAAAGGAGATATCTCCAAACCAATCAGTCCAGCTTTAGGTGCTGTCACCACATATCTCCCACCCTCGATTGAAGCCGAGACTGTGGTACGTGATGGCATAATGCCCCCTTGCTGATCATAGGCTCGCTGAACCAGATAAAATGAACTTAATCGATCTTCTACATCGGCAATCTCAGCATATTTATTCTGTTTGACAAGATAAGAAAGCTCATCTTCCAGACTCTTAATGTTGGAGCGAATTGTATCGATGTCCACCATATATTGGGAGAACTCAAGCTGATCCTTATTTGTCCCTTCTTCGCCATTAGCTCCATCGCTATCCTGAGTCTGAACCGTCATAGGTGTGATGGTAGCAATGGTTTGACCTGCATAGACGCGCTGTGCTTCTTCGACTAAGAAATCAACCTTGCCCTCCACATTGGCACTGAGAATCAGTTCATCGCGAAAAACAAGGGCTTCCTTTTCCAGATTGATCTCTAGTTTTCCTAGAGTAGCTGGATAGGTTTTAATCCTTGAATCAAACAGACCGATGGTTTTTAAAAAGATGGCCAGCAGGACAACAACTGCAAGCCCTCCAAGCACTGTGTTGAAAAATCGCTTACTCATAGTTCTTCTTTGTATTCTCTCATCATCAAGCGAACGAGAGCCTCCTCAACGGGTAGATTTTCTTCCAAAATCTTCATTAGGGTTTCAGCAATGGGCATGGACTGATTGTATTTCTCCGCCAGTGCAATAACACTGCGAAGAGTGGTAAGTCCCTCCACCACCATTCCAATTTTCTTTGTGGTCTCTTCTTCAGAATAGCCCTGTGCTAGTAGTTCTCCAGCACCTCGATTTCTGGAGTGGCGGCTGGTACAGGTAACAATCAAATCTCCAAAACCACTCAGACCTAAAAAGGTCTCTTGTCGTGCACCCATGGCAAGAGCGAGACGAAGAATTTCTGCCATTCCTCTTGTCATAATAGCAGCTTTGGTATTATCACCAAAACCTAGCCCCGTTGCCATACCAACAGCTAATGCTATCACATTTTTAAAAGCAGCTGCAAGTTCTACTCCTAAAACATCATCGGAACGATAGATACGTAGAGTTTCACTGCTGAATTCTTGCTGTATTTTCTGGGCAAAGACCTCTTCCTTTGTCGCTAGGACTAAAGCCGTAGGAACACCAATGGCCACTTCCTCTGCATGAGAGGGTCCACTAAGTGCTGCGTAGATCCCTTCAGGATAGTAGTGGCGATAAAGCTGCTCCATGGTTTCATAGGAAGAATTGGTTATCCCCTTACTCAGACTGATAAAGGGAAGTCCCTGGAGAATTCCAGGATTCTCTTCATAAAAGCTTTTCATGGACTGAGCAGGGATGGCACCAATGACCACCTGAACATCTTCCAGTGCTGAGCTTAAGGAATCTACAAATTCAATTTCTACAGGTAAAGTAACACCAGGAAGATAGTTTGGATTTTCACGTGTTTCACGAAGTCGTCTGCATTGGCTGGCCTTTCTCACATAGAGTTTGACCTGATGCTGTCTCTCACTGAGATGCTTGGCCATGGCACTTCCCCAACTACCTGCACCTAATACAGCTATCTTCATGCTTCACCTCGTTTCTCATTGAGCACGAACTTGATGGGTGTTCCTTGGAAATCAAAGTTCTCACGTATGCGATTCTCTAAATATCGCAGATAGGAGAAGTGCATCAATTTCTCTTCATTAATGAAGAGCACAAAGGTCGGTGGTGCAACCTGAGATTGGGTGGCATAGTAGATCTTCAGGCTCTTGCCTTTGTCTTGTGGCAGAGGATGAAGAAGAATGACTTCATTGATCACCTCATTGAGCCTACCTGTAGGAATGCGTCTACGGGCATTTTCATAAATTTGATCAATTGCTGGCAAAATCCGTTGAAGACGTTCTTTTTTTGTCACCGAGATCATTTCGATGAGAGCATAACGCAGGAAAGGAAACTGGCGTAAAAACTCAGCCTTCCACTTCCCATAACTCTTGTCATCTTTCTCGATGAGATCCCATTTGTTGACTAGGACCATGATGCCTTTACCTGCTTCATGAGCATAGCCTATAATGCGCTTATCCTGCTCTGTGAAGCCTTGGCTGGCATCAATCATAAGAAGAGTCACATCACTACGATCGATGGCGTGAAAGCTCCTCAGGACGGAATAATGCTCTACGGATTCGTTGATTTTCTTTTTTCGTCGAATGCCTGCTGTGTCCGTCAAAATATAATGCTTACC
>CAMFGQ010000056.1 GCA_945950065.1 uncultured Clostridia bacterium | reverse complement strand
ATTTACCTGTAACATACCCCTGTAAAGTAAAAAGCCTTTACAGGGGTGTTTTATGGACCGAATGACTGAAATCTACTATATGGATTTTTATGGAGACCTGCTGACAGAACATCAGCAGAAAATTCTTGGACTTGTGATCATGGAGGATTATTCCCTTGCCGAAGTGGCTGAGCATTTGGGGATTACCCGTCAAGGAGTCCATGATGGAGTACAGCGTGGTCTCGCCAAATTGCAGTGGTTTGAAGATCATCTAGGTCTATACAGAAAATACCGACTGCAACAGGACAATCTGTTAAAAATAAAAGAATTACTACAAGAAGAAGAGATCCATAAGCTGAAGAACTATAAGCAAATCCTTGCTGTTCTTGAGGATATGATGGAGTAGGAGGTCGCCATGTTTAGCGGTTTAAGTGATAAGCTACAACAGGCACTGAATAAATTAACTGGAAAAGGTAAGGTCAGCGAAAAAGACATTAAAGAAGTCATGCGTGAAGTACGCCTTTCACTTCTTGAAGCTGACGTGAACTACCGGGTTGTAAAGAACTTTGTTTCCCATGTACAAGAACGTGCCCTAGGTGTGGAGGTTATGGAAAGCCTAACACCAGGTGCCCAGGTCATCAAAATCGTACGAGATGAGCTGACCAAACTCATGGGGAGTACTAGTAGTAAGCTGATGACCAATACCAATGGTCCCAGCGTCTATATGATTGTAGGTCTACAGGGTTCTGGTAAAACCACCAATGGTGCAAAACTCGCTGCAAAGCTCCGTGAAAAGGGAAGAAGACCACTGCTTGTGGCACTGGACGTGTATCGCCCTGCTGCGATTGATCAACTTCAAGTCCTGGGTAAGCAGCTGGATATTCCAGTCTTTACCATGGGGAATCAGGTTTCTCCCGTTGAGATCGCTAAAGCAGCTTTAGATGAAGCCTATGCAACCAGTCGTGATGTATTAATCTTGGACACCGCCGGACGTCTTCATATTGATGAAGAACTTATGGAGGAGTTAGCAGAGATTAAAAAAGCCATGCGTCCCACAGAAATTCTTCTTGTGGTGGATGCCATGGTAGGACAGGACGCTGTTACCGTAGCTGGTAGTTTCCATGAACAGCTTGGCATTGATGGTATCATCATGACCAAACTGGATGGGGATACACGTGGTGGTTCTGCCCTAAGTATGAAAGAAGTAACCGGCGCTCCCATAAAGTTTGTGGGAACTGGTGAAAAAATAGATCCTCGCGCCTTAGAGGAATTCCATCCTGATCGGATGGCCTCACGAATTTTAGGCATGGGGGACATGCTCAGCCTCATCGAGCGTGCAGAAAAAAGTTATGATGAAAAGAAGGCCAAAGAACTTGAGCAAAAGATGCGTCAGGACGGTTTGGACTTCAACGACTTTCTCGATCAACTTCATCAACTTCGTGAAATGGGTGGATTAGGAGAACTTCTCTCCATGCTTCCAGGTGTTGGAGGCGGTATGAAAGCCATGAAGAACTTAGATATGGATGATAAGGAGATTGCAAGAGTCGAGGCCATCATTCACTCCATGACTGCAAAAGAACGAGCCAATCCTGATTTGATTAATGGAAGTAGAAAACAACGTATTGCTCAAGGCAGCGGTACAAGCGTTCAGGAAGTCAATCGTCTATTAAAGCAGTTTATGCAGACAAGAAAAATGATGAAACAGTTTACATCAATGAGCAAAAAAGGGAAGAATCCATTTTCCGGACTTCGATTACCCTTTTAAATAAACAAAGGAGGTATCCATGGCAGTAAAAATTAGACTTAAAAGAATGGGAGGCAAAAAACGCCCCTTTTATCGTGTCATCGTAGCTGACTCTAGAAGTCCACGTGATGGTCGCTTCATCGAAGAAATCGGCTATTTTGATCCGCTTAGTAATCCACAAAACCTAAAAATTGACCGCGAAAAGGCAATCAAATGGTTAAAAAATGGAGCTCAACCAACGGATCGTGCTAAACTCTTACTGAAAAAGAGTGGCGTTTACGAAGAAGTATAACAGAGGAGAAAAGTATGTCTGAACTTGTTCGTTCAGTGGTGCTGCGTATCGTCCAGTTCCCTGAAATGGTCCAAGTGACCGAAACGGAAAAAGACGGCGTCATCACAGTTGAAGTCCGTGTGGCTCCAGATGATATGGGCCGTGTGATTGGTAGGGGTGGTCGTGTGATCAATGCGATTCGTACCATTGCCAAAGCAGGAGCGTCAAAAGACAACATGAAGGTCTTTGTCGAAGTTCTCTAATGGCGATTGCTTTAGGAAAGACCCTAAAAACCGTTGGATTACGTGGAGAAATCAAAGTCTATCCCTATGATCTATCCCTCTTTGAAGAAGGAACTGAAGTCCTCCTAGGAGAAGACATCATGATCTTAGAGAAACTGCGCTTTCAAAAGAACATGCCCGTGATTAAACTTTCGGGAATAGATTCGATTGAAGAGGCAGAGGAGTATTTAGACCTTGAAATCTTTCGTGACAAAGATGATATTGAGTTAGAGGAAGATGAGTACTATCTTTCTGACCTATTAGGACTTACTGTAGTTGATGAAAACGCACAGGTTCTAGGAGTAGTGAAAGATGTACTACAACCTTCATCTCAATGGGTATATGTGATTGAAGGCGAGAAGGAGTTTCTCCTCCCAGCCGTTGATGAATATATCCTCTCCATTGATATGGAAACTGGCATGATGGTGGTGCGACTTATTGAAGGTATTCTATGAAATTCACCATTTTGACACTCTTTCCTGAATTCTTTCAGTCCTACTTGGATATGGGAATCCTAAAAAGAGCGCTTGAAGATGAATTATTCGAAGTAGAACTTGTGAACATCCGTGACTATAGTCTGGATAAACACAAGAAGGCTGATGACTATCCCTATGGAGAGGGTCCGGGTATGGTGCTGATGCCTCAGCCCGCCTTTGACGCTCTAGAAGGAAGAGCTCATCCTAGAATTCATTTAAGTCCACGGGGCAGTCTTCTTACCCAAGAGAAGGTAAGAGAACTAGCTCAACACGAAGAAATCGTTCTCTTTTGCAGTCATTATGAAGGACTGGATCAGCGAGTGATTGATCAGGCCATTGATGAAGAAATCTCCATTGGTGACTATGTCCTCAGTGGAGGAGAGATGGCAGCTATGATTCTGATGGATGCAGTCATTCGTCTTCTACCTGGAGTAATATCAGGGGATTCAGTAGAAGTGGAATCCCATGAAGAAGGACTACTGGAGTATCATCAATATACACGTCCTGCTGAATTTAGAGGAATGCATGTTCCAGAAATTCTACGCAGTGGCCATCATGAAAACATTCGGCGTTATCGCCTAGAAGAGTCTATTCGACTCACCCTGAAGCAACGTCCTGATATCATCAGGAAGGGAATGGAAAAAGGTTGCTATACAGAAGAAATCATAAATCTGATAGAAAAATTACGAGAGGAGGAAAAGAATGAATTATAATATCATTCGTGATCTCGAGCGCGAAGGAATGAAGAAAGAACTACCATCCTTCAATGTAGGTGATACAGTTCGTGTATCAGAACGCATTACAGAAGGAAAACGTAACCGTCTTCAAGTCTTCGAAGGTCTTGTTCTTAAAAAACAAGGTGGAGGAATCTCAGAACGCTTTACCGTGCGTAAGCTTTCCGGTGGTGTTGGTGTAGAGAAAACATTCCCTATCCATTCACCAAAAATTGAACAAATTGAAGTGATTCGTCGTGGTAAAGTACGTCGTGCACGTCTGTTCTACATCCGTGATCGTGTAGGTAAAGCCGCTAAGGTTAAAGAAAGAATTCGTTAAGAGCTGCGTCATGCAGTTCTTTTTCGTAGAAGGGAGATTCCATGAACATACAATGGTATCCTGGCCATATGAAGAAAACCAGAGATCTGATTAGCACCCACATTAAGTTGGTAGACTTTGTGGTGGAACTTCTCGATGCAAGAGCTCCTCTTGCCTCAAGGAATCCACTTTTTGATGATCTCTTAGGTGATAAAAAACGTCTCCTTCTCCTGAATAAAGCAGATTTAGCAGAGGAGCGCGTTAACCAACAATGGATTCATTACTTTGAGAAAGAAGGTCATGATGTCCTTCTGATGAACGCCAAGGATGGCTCCACTGCAAAGATGTTAGATAAACTCCAACAAATGGGAGAACCCCTACAACAAAAGCTAATAGAACAGGGGAGGAAAGCACGCTCTCTTCGCATCATGATTCTCGGTGTTCCCAATGTGGGCAAGAGCTCTCTCATCAATCGCCTTGTTGGACGAAGCAGTGCCAAGACGGGAGATCGTCCAGGTGTTACCCGTGGAAAACAATGGGTTCGTCTACGAGGAGATCTTGAACTCTTCGATACACCAGGTATCCTTTGGCCTAAATTTGATGACCAAGAACAAGCTCTCTATTTGGCCTTACTTGGTTCCATTCGCGATGAAATCCTCGATCTTGGAGATCTAGCTTATCGCCTGATCGGCATCCTAAAGGAGCACTATCCTGGTCTCTTACAGAAACGCTATGGAGTAGAGGAAGAAGGGGAGATCATTGAGATTATGGATGCCATTGCGCTATCCAGGGGAGCTCTCCTTCCCGGAAAACGCATCGACTATGACCGTGTATCCCGCCTTCTGTTAGATGAATTCAGAGGGGGAATTTTAGGGAGGATTAGCCTTGAACAACCTGAGTATGAAGGAGTGGAGGAAGCTCTTTGAAGAGCTGAGCCCAACTGAATTTCTTAAACAATCTCAGTGGGACACTAAAAAAGGTGTTCAACAATTACGGGCCCGTGCAGAAGCTGCACTTCGTCAGCAGCAGTTTCTTACAGAAGAATGGGCTCGACGCAACCAACCTAAACGAAGCCTCCAATCCCAGGGAGCCATTCTCATAGGAGGTATGGACGAGGCAGGCAGAGGACCTTTAGCAGGTCCTGTTGTTGCTGCCATTGTTGTGCTAGCCACACCTATCCTTGGACTGAAAGACTCCAAGAAGCTCTCAGAGGCTCATCGAGAAGAGCTCTTTCATCAGATAAAGGAGGAGGCACTAGGCTATGGCATTGCTTGGGCAACCCATGAAGAGATCGATGAGCACAACATTCTTGCTGCCACCAAACTGGCCATGAAACGTGCCATGGATAAACTTGGTTTTCAGGTAGATGCACTCCTTCTAGATGGAACGCCGCTCCATCTCCATCAAAAAGAAGTTGCCTTAGTAGGAGGAGATGATAGGAGCAACGAAATTGCTGCTGCATCGATTTTGGCTAAAGTCACCCGTGATCAGTGGATGGCCAAAATGGATGAATTTTATCCAGCCTATGGTTTTCTACAACACAAAGGCTATGGAACAAAGCAGCACATGGATGCATTAAGAGAATTCGGCCCCTGTCCTATCCATCGTAAGTCTTTTCTCTCTTTCCTTAATGAAAGAACATAAAAAGGAGAGTTTTACTTTTCTCTTTCTTCCTATACTAAGGATTGGAGGAAGAGATGATCATTAAAAGAAAAGACTATCCATTTTCCTTGGAAAGAATGGATGAGGTTCCTGAGTATCTCTATTATCAAGGTAAGCGGAACCTCCTTTATCGTAAAACCGTCACCATCGTTGGAACAAGAAGGCCAAGTGCCTATGGAATCTCAGTAACAAGAAAGATAGTTGAAAAATTAGTCGCCCGTGATATAGTAGTAGTCAGTGGTTTTGCCAAGGGTATCGATGAGACAGCTCACCGAGCAGCCTTTGAGTATGGTGGTACCAGCATAGCAGTATTGGGTACAGGACTAAGGAGTCTCTACCCTCGCGGGAGAGATCTACTGCGCTGGAGAATGGAGGAAGAGGGGCTTCTTCTTTCCGAATATCCACCTGATGTTGAAGCAAGACCTTATCATTTTCCTAGGAGAAATAGACTCCTAGCTGCATTAAGCCCCCTTGTTCTGGTTGTCGAGTGCAGCATTGCAAGTGGCACCATGACAACAGCAAAAGAAGCCATCAGACAAGCAAAGGATCTTTGGGTCGTCCCTGGAAGAATAGGGGATGAGTACGCCCTTGGACCGAACTATTTACTTTTTCAAGGGGCCAACCCCCTTTATCATGTAGACCTAATTGACCAGTGGGAGGATGAACTATGGCAAAGAATTTGGTAATCGTTGAATCACCTACCAAAGCCAAGACAATTGAACGTTATCTGGGGAGAAACTACAAAGTACTCGCCAGTGTGGGTCATGTTCGTGATCTGCCTAAAAGCCAAATGGGCATTGACATCGAGAACAATTTTGAACCTAAGTATATTACGATACGGGGCAAGGGTCCTGTTATCGCAGAACTAAAAAAAGAAAAGAACAAAGCAAAGAATGTGTACATTGCAACTGACCCTGATAGGGAAGGTGAAGCCATTGCATGGCATCTGGCTACTGCACTGGACCTGGACAAAGATGAGCCCATCCGTGTAACCTTTCAAGAGGTCACCAAGGATGCCATCAAAGAGGCACTAAAGAATCCCTCTAAAATCGATCAGAGTCTTGTTGATGCACAACAGGCTAGAAGAATCTTAGACCGCCTGGTGGGTTATGAAATTAGTCCCATCCTTTGGCGTAAAGTTATGAAGGGACTTAGTGCAGGCCGTGTGCAATCTGTAGCAACACGCCTCATCGTTCTTCGTGAACGTGAAATCAAGGCCTTTGTTCCAAAGGAATACTGGAACTTTAAGGCAGAACTCCAGACCCCTAAAAAAGAAAAATTTGAAGCCGAACTCTTTCATTATAAAAATAAAAAGTATGAAGTTTCTTCTGAAGAAGAAGCCATGAAAATGAAAAAGGAAATGGAGAAGGGCAATTATAAGGTAACTGCTGTTGAAGAGAAAAACAGAAGTCGCTCTCCCTATCCAACCTATACCACAAGTACCCTACAACAGGATGCATCCAATCGCTTGAATTTCTCCTCAGGTAAAACCATGCTCCTTGCACAACGCCTCTACGAGGGAATCCGCATTGATAAAGGCGTTGAGGGTCTGATTACCTATATGAGAACCGACTCCTCAAGGATTTCGGAGTCTGCAATGTTGGCGTGTAAAGACTTTGTTGTAGAAGAATATGGTAAGAACTATTCAGCCCCCAAACGTGGTGGAGCGAAAAAAGATGCACAGGATGCTCATGAGGGTGTACGTCCAACATCGGTCTATCGGACTCCTGAAAAGATGGCTGCCTATCTCAAACGTGATGAACTCAGACTCTATACCTTAATCTGGCAGCGTTTCGTAGCTAGCCAAATGACTGCGTCAAAGTATGAAGGAGTACAAGTTACCATTGAGAGTGGAGACTATACCTGGAGAGCAAAAGGGGAGAGACTTTTCTTTGATGGTTTCCAAAAGGTCTATTCACTTGGTAATGCAAAGGATAAAGATCTACCAGAGATGAAAGTAGACGATGAACTTGCGCTAAAGAAAATCCTTGCAGAGCAGAAGTTCACCCAACCGCCTTCTCGTTATACTGAAGCGAGCTTAATCAAAGAAATGGAAGAGAAAGGAATAGGTAGACCTAGTACTTATGCACCAACTCTCTCTGCCATTACAAAGCGTGGTTATGTAGCCAAAGAGAAACGAAATCTCTATCCAACTGAATTGGGTGAGATCACCAATGAGATCATGGAGGAAAATTTCCTACTTATCGTTGAGCCAGAATTTACAGCCAAAATGGAAGAAGAACTGGACAAAATCAACGAGGATGATTATCCTTGGCAATCCGTCATCAGTGAATTCTATGACATCCTGCACCCCATGCTTGGAGAGGCTGAAGAACGCATCCAAAAATATGATCTCAATGAGCTTACAGACATCGACTGTGAAAAATGTGGCTCTAAGATGCTGATTAAGAAAACCATTAAAGGGAATTTCTACGCCTGTAGCAATTATCCTGAATGTAAGAATACCAAACCCATCTTAAAGAAAATTGGTGTTGCCTGTCCTCTCTGTGAAGAGGGCGAGATCGTAGAACGCAAGACCAAGAAACTAAAAGTCTTTTGGGGCTGTGATCAGTTCCCTGAGTGTCGTTTTGCTTCTTGGGATAAACCCATTGATCGTAAATGTCCTAAATGCGACTCTATCCTTGTAGAAGGCAAGGGAAGACGCAGTGGTACCATTCATTGTAGTAACAAAGAATGTGATTATGTAGAAAAAAAAGACAAGAAGAAAAGTGACAAAGAAAGCTAAGACTTATCTTGAGAAGGAACTGGCATCATACCAGTTCCTTTCCTTTTCAATTATACAGAAAACGAAAAACTTTAGCGATTGTCTTGAAAAACAACCTAGGCTGTGATAGACTACATAAGGTTAAATACACACTCATCCAAGGAAAAAATACTTCTGCCCAAAAAGGGTACCGGGATGGGGAGGACAAAAGGAGGAAAAAATATGTCCGTAGTATCTATGAAAAGTCTGCTTGAGGCAGGCGTACACTTTGGTCACCAAACAAAACGTTGGAACCCTAAGATGAAACCCTATATCTATACAGAGCGTAATGGGATCTACATTATTGATCTTCAAAAATCTGTAAAGCTCATTGAAGAAGCCTATGACTTTGTACGTGATCTAGCTTCTAAGGGTGGAAAAGTTCTCTTTGTCGGTACAAAAAAACAAGCTCGTGTTGCCATTGAACAAGAGGCCAATCGTGCTGGTATGTACTACATCAATCAAAGCTGGAAAGGTGGACTACTAACCAACTTCCAAACCATTCGTCAACGTATTGATTATCTCTTTGAACTTGAAGAGATGGAAGAAGATGGCACCTTCGAAGCACTTCCTAAAAAAGAAGTCATTCTATTACAACGTGAAAAAGAAAAACTAGAGCGTTTCTATAGTGGTATCCGTGAAATGGATAAACTTCCTGATGCGCTATTTATCATCGACCAAAACAAAGAAAAAATTGCCATTCATGAAGCCAAACTGCTTGGTATTCCTGTTATTGGCATTATCGATACCAACTGTGATCCAGATCAAATCGACTACCCAATCCCTGGAAATGATGA
>CAMFGQ010000055.1 GCA_945950065.1 uncultured Clostridia bacterium | reverse complement strand
ATAAAAGGCCAAATCCATTTTACAACACTCTCATATGGCAAATTAGCTACTGATGCTCCAACAAATAAGTTGACACCATAGGGAGGTGTACAAAAACCGATAGCGAGGTTAATGGTTAAGATAATCCCAAAATGGACTGGACTTACTCCTAGAGCTACCATAACTGGTAACAAAATAGGTGCTAAAATTGTACAACTGGAAATATTATCCATAAACATCCCAACAAGGAGTAAAAAGACATTGACCAGTAGTAGGATTAAAAATTTATTTGTCGAAAGACCCAATACCCAGGAGGATATAGTTGCAGGCACTTGTTCAAGGGTCATTACATAAGAGAAGCTTGTAGACATACCCACGATAAAAGAGGTTGCTCCAGCTATGATGACCGTGTCTTTCATACAACTCACAAACTCTTTCCATCCAATTTCCTTATAGATAAAGGTTCCTACCACAAATGTATAGACACATGAAACCGCAGCAGCTTCAGTTGGAGTGAAGAGTCCTGAATAAATACCTCCCAGGATGACCACAGGACTTAAGATAGCCCAAAAAGATTCAAGGAAGGATTTTCCTAGAGCTCCCCATTGGAACCTTCTACCATTTCCTTTCCATCCATTCTTTTTTGCAGCTATCCAGTTATAGAACGCGATTGCTATCCCCATTAAAAATCCAGGAACAATACCCGCCTTAAACATATCACCTATTGATGTTCCCGTGGCAACACCATAGATAACAAAAGGTATAGAAGGAGGAATAATGACCCCTATGGTTCCTGCTGTTGCAGATAGAGCAGTAGCATAGCCTCTGTCATATCCTTTTTCTTCCATTTCGGGAATCATAAAGCTTCCAATGGCAGTAAGAGTAGCGGGTCCTGACCCTGATATCGCCGCAAAGAACATTGCTGTAACAGTCGTAATGGCACCAAGTCCGCCAGTGAAAAAGCCAACAATGTTATCCGCTAAATTCAGAAGTCTCCTTGAAATACCACCATAGCGCATAAAGTTACCAGCTAACATAAAGAAAGGAATAGCCATCAAGGTGAAACTATCAATGCCCGCAAAGGCGTTTTGTGCAATCATAATGGGATCTATATTCGTTGAAAGGATCAAGCATAACAAGGTTGCAAATCCCATGCTGATTCCTATAGGGATACCCACTGCAGCAAAAACAATTAAAAAGAGGAATAAGATCAATAACATATTAGATTACCTCCCTTTCTTCACTACTTCTATCGCTTAATAGAAGCACAAGTTTCTGCAAAAGTCGGATAGTCATCAACAGGCCTCCAATGGGAACCGAGGCATAAGGAATGGTCATCGGAATTTGCATAGCAGAGGAAACCTGTCCCATAACCGAAACCTTTCTAACCAACTCAATGCCCTGCACCATTAACCATACAGAAAAAATCATCCATAGCACGATCACCACATAGTCCATAAGTTTTCGCTTCTGACCAGTCAATTTATTTATAAAGGCCGTTATGGCTATATGGGCATTTTCCCTTACTGCATAAGCAACACCAATCCAGACCTGATACAGCATGATGTATCTAGATAGCTCTTCAGCCCAAACCGTGGGCCTACCTATCCACCTGAGAACGACCTGCATGAAAACAATGATTACCATAGCAATAAGTGAAAGAATTAGGATCCACTTTTCAAAATTTTCTTCGAACTTCTTAAATACACTCATCTTCACTGTTCTCCTTAGAATTCATCATTGTAAAGCATCGCTTTGTCAATCAGTTGTTGCGAACCACCAAATCTTTGTATGAACAAATCAAAAACAGGTTCGGCTTGTTTGATAAAAGCATCTTTCTCTTCAGGAGATACCTCTACTACATTCATTCCTTCTTTTTTAGCCTGTTCAATGTAACCATCAGCTTGTTCTCGAACCAAACGTGTTAGGTTCTCAACAAAATTCTCACCAGCTTCTTCAAACCATTCTTTGTCTTGCCCTTGTAAAGATTCATAAAACTCACGATTAAATACAAAGCATCCAGCCGAGAAAAAGTGTCCTGTCAAAGATAGCGTGTTTTGAACCTCAAACAAACGGTTGGACATAATTACCATAATTGGATTTTCTTGAGCATCAACAGCACCCTGTTGTAACGCTGTGAATAACTCAGAGAAAGCCATTGGAGTTGGATTCGCACCCCAAGCCCTAAAAGAAGCTACGTGAATTGGGTTTTCTTGTGTTCGTATGGAAAGACCAGATAAGTCACTAGGCTTATTGATAGGCTTATTATTGCTTGTTACATAGCGAAAACCCGATTCTGTCCAGCCTACTGGGTGTAATCCAAGTTCTTCAAGTATAGGATCTAGTTCTTCACCCAACTCTGCATTTAAGGTCGTCGTTGCTGCCTCACCCGTTTTAAAGATAAAGGGTAAGTCTACTACCATGAATCGACTGTCAAATCCCGCCAACACTGCCGAAGGTGGAACACATCCATGTATGTAGCCGAGAATAGCACTCTCGGTTTGTTGACGATCACCACCAAGGGCTTGGTTTGGATAGACCCGTACTTCGAATCTGCCGTTAGAGATCCGCTCCAGTTCTTCTTTGTAGATAAGAGCAGCTTGATTGATCGGATTGTCTTCAGCGACCGTATGACCAATGCGTACTACAATCGTTTCTTGTCCTGTGTGCCTTTTGTTAAAAGACATTTTGGTAAAAATCGCAACATTTGCAAGAATCACCACCAAAAGTGTTAGTGCCACAATTACTTTGCCTTTTCTCTCCACTCTTTACCTCCCGTTTTCATCACAACAGACTAGAGTCATGCTTTACCGCTACATCTCTCTCGTTGTGATATGTCAAATAAATGAATTTATGACAAGACGAAGTTTAGGTTCCGTTTCAGCAAAAATTCTCTACAGTTCAATCCTCAAGTTTTAATCTTATCTAGCATATCTGTGACCTACTCTTTACTTATGGCACTTCATTCATCAAAAAAACTTCCTATCCGATTCCCCCTCCCTCTTTCTATTCTTCCCTTAACACCCTTTTATCGGATATTGTTTTTAATCCAATAAAGATCGTATTGTTTCATAAGATATATTTGGAACATTCTGAAAAGTATGATGCATATCCACACGTTCAGTGAGCATGTGACCGTCCCTACCAAATGCACCGATGTTTACGACTGGAACATTAATCGCAAGAATTTTGTCGACATCATGGAAATACTTTACGCGCCAAGAGGGCATATTTTGAGCTACTGCTTCAAATGACTCCCTAGAGTCGCTCAAGGCCATAAAGCTCGAGTCAGAAATATAGGGATAGAACATTCGTGTCTTGATCTCGCGTTTTGATCTAGGTCGAACGCGCTTGACTGCCTGCTCAACTGCTTCTAGCAACGCTCTTTCTTTCTCGGTTTTTCCTGTCATTTCTATCCGTGCACTAAAAATCGATCCAAAGAACAAAACCAAAGCAGGAGACTTATCTTCAAACCATTTCCAAACTTCTTCTACTACAGCAAGACTAAAATATCTCAAATCCATATCAGGACGCTCTTGTTGCAAAGTCTCAGCAAAATTTCGTATTGCACTTTCAAATTCATCGCCATACTTACTTAAAGCTTCACCATAAAACTCTTTCCATGTATAAACACGAGGTTCATAAGGTAAGGCAGTATAGGGAACCTGACTTAACTCACAATAGCGTTCATACTGTTGATTCATATAGTGAATGACATTCGAAAAAGCATCCTGTCCCACCTTTTTGCAGCGATCAAGCACGATGTCAGGACTCATCCCATGAGTAAAAAAGTTGTAATAAGAAAAAGCACTTAAAGCAGTTTGAACGGTGTAACCTTCTTTGGTGTCGCATTGCTTTAATGAAATTGGAGGGATCGTCACTTCACCTTGAGCTACATCACATAAGTCCGTATTCAAGGACATCCCACGTGTTACTTCTGCGATGAGCAGATTAGGATCGAAGGCACTAAAAGCAGAACCGACATGGGATTCTTTTCCAAAGGCAACGAAGCAAGGAAGTAATTTTCCGATACTTCCATAATACAAATAACGGTTCTCATCTCCAGGCATATAGTTTGTAGAGTAATCAGCGTTAATACAAGCTATGTAGTCAAAACCTTCTTTATCTTTAAGTTCTAGCAAATAATCGACTGCAGTAATAATGCCAAAGGAGTTGTCTTCTTCATCACACTCAGCAATATGAACAAGATTCCCATTTAGTTCTTCAGGGTGTTCTGAAAAGTATTTCATCAGGTACATATGGCCAGCAACCCCAGACTTCATGTCAAGAGCTCCTCGACCAAACATAAATTCTCCCGACTCAATATCCTCTAGGACTTCATCCGTCAAGGAAAAGGTTTCTTTGAGTTTTTGAGGCAATTCATCAGTTTTAAATGCATACTCCTTGATTGTGCCATAATCTTCTACACCGACTGTATCGATATGTCCAATGAGAATGACAGTTCTATTAGAATCTCCTCCAGTACCCTTCACATAGGCAAGAGTAGAGTGTCTCTCAACAAAGTCACCCTTCGTTTGAAAACACATCACCCTTTCTGGGTGTTCACGATAGTAAGGCAAACTCATATAGTAGTCGTAAACATAGCGAGCAACCGCTGTCTCTCCGCCAGGCTCCTTGTTCACACTAGGAATAGCAACCATTTCTGAGGTTAGCCTTTTCACTTCTTCGAAGCTATTGAGATTCATTTTTCCCCTCCCTTTCAACAATTCCTGATTTCTTCTTGTATACTTTCCTTCCAGCTAAATAGGTTTCCTCTACGGTTATGTCACGGATTTCATCTACGGGAATTTTGAAAACATCGCGATCAATAACAATCAAATCAGCAAATTTTCCCTTTTCCAATGTTCCTAGGAAACTATCTTGTCCAGTGGCGTAGTGTAAGTTTTTTGTAAACATACACAAGGCATCATAAACCGACATCTTCTCTTCAGGTTGGAATCCATCATGAGGCAATAAACTCTTATCTTTTCTAGCCACCGCCGCGTGAAGATTCAGCCAAGGCGAGATCGATTCAACAGGTGAATCTGTTCCTGCCGCTAAGATTAAACCCTCTTTCTGATAGGTGTTCCATCGGTAGCTATAGGCAGCACGCTCAGGTCCAATTCTATCCCCTACCCAGTGCATGTCAGTTTGCAGAAAGATGGGCTGTATGTCTAAAACAACAGGTAGCTTTTTCATTCTTTCCACCATCTCATCTGTTGCCATCTGTGCATGAATGATGCGGAAAGGATCTCTTGTAGCTTGTTCCTCTTTCGTCATGCCTTCTTGCCGACTTTTTTCTAAGGTAAATTCAATCGCATTGAGGACAAAGTCTAATGATTGATCTCCTATACTGTGGATTGCTGGCTGAAGGCCCATCTGATATGCACGTAACATTTTTTCATTTAATTCGTTTTGCGTTTGAACCAATATTCCATCAGTTTTAGGATCATCAGTATAGGGTGAAAAGAGTTTTGCAGAACGCGATCCTAAGGAACCATCGGTAAATAACTTGTATCCACCATAGCTAACCTTTCTAAAGGGATCCTGCATTTGTTTAAGTGTAAGATAAGGTTTATCAAAGAGAGTATCCAAGTAAATCACCACTCGTAATGGTAATTCTTGATTCCTATCAAGTTTAAGGTAATCATCGAAGTCTTCTGTATATTTCCAAATATCAGCAGCAAAAGTATGAATCGTTGTTAAACCACAACTACTAGCTTCAGCTAAGGCTGATTTCATAATTTTCTCTTTGATTTCAGGTATCTTTGCTGGGTCGGGAATCAGTTCATCAAAAATTAATGTAGCCTGCTCTCTCAGCACACCATTTGGCTCACCATCACCAGAGAGCTCAACGACTCCCCCTGGTCCATAAACATAATCATTGCCTATTCCCGCCACTTCTAGAGCAAGTGAATTTACAATCGCCGTATGAAGACACACCCTTTTCATGAAAATGGGATGATCTTCACTGATGCGATTAAGATCCTCTTTTGTAGGTAGACGATGGTTATCACCGGTCCATTTCGTCTCATCAAAATTTGTAGCCTTGATCCATTGTCCCTTTGGAGTTCCATCTGCCTTCTTCATTAATCTTTCGATGACTTCTTCCTTGCTCTTACAGTCCCCAAGATCTACTGTTGTCTGTGTTTGACAATAGGCAAAGAAGTGAAGATGAGAATCCCCCATTCCTGGTAGCATGGTTCTACCTTCCAAATCTACAACTTTCTCAGATTCATAAGTAGTCATCGCAATATCTTTAGAGCCTGTATACAGAATCTTTCCATCCTTTACACATAAAGCATCAACTACATCTCCCTCTGAAACCATAGTGTATATGCGACCGTTTACGAACACGATGTCAACTTTTGTCTTCACAACTTGCTCCTTTCACTCCTACTTTTGTAAAAAGTATAGCACTTCAATTTATTGTATGCAATATAATTTCTATCCTTTTTGTCGTTAATTGTTATTTTTGATGAAAACAGCAATATATCTTCTACCATTTTACCTACGAGTACAATTAACTTTGTCCCATGAATATCTCGATGAATAATGGTATAGCAAGCTTTTGGGCAAGTTGCGTACGATATAATTAATAAAATCTTTCCCCTATAACTCAACATATATTTACCAATGTCCTTGACTATCAAGATTTGAATATCTATAATTATTGCATACAATAATAACCAGAACTAAGGAGGTAACTATGTACAAAGCAGTTCGTCTATTCAGATATCAAGATGGATTAGCTCTTGAACAAGAAGCATTAAAAGGAATTTGTGAAGTCGAAGAACATGTTTGTAGTACCGAGGAAGATATCATCAACTCATGCCAAGACGCTCACACCCTCATGGCCGTTTTTGAACCCTTGACAGCAAAAGTAATCCGTTCTCTACCGAACCTGAAGTTAATTGCTTGCAAAAGCATGGGATACAATTATGTTGACCTAGAGGCGGCCAAAGAATGCGGAGTATCAGTCACCCATCTAAAAAACTATTGTGTTAATGAAGTTGCAGATTATGTGACAGCATGTATTTTGGCTCATAACAAAAGATTATTTGCCTTTGATCGTAGTGTAAGAGTAGATAAAAAATGGGATTTCTCTGTCTGCCCCGATATCAGAAGATTTAATTGTGAAACAGTCGGACTTGCAGGTTTCGGTCAGATTGCTCGAGAGGTTGCCAAAAACCTATCTGGCTTTGGTGTAAGAATTCTTGCAGCTGACCCCTACATCGACCAATCTGTAGGTGACCAATATGGAGTAGAGATGGTAGACATGGAGACCCTCTTCAAGGAATGCGACTACATTAGCTTACATATCCCTCTCCTAGATGGAACTGAACATCTCATTGGTAAAGAATTATTTGATCTCATTCCAGATAGTCTTGTCTTTATTAACTCTGCACGTGGAGGTGTTGTTGTAGAAGAAGAGTTAATTGACGCCCTCGATCAAGGAAAGATCTCCTATGCTTACCTGGATGTCCTAACAGACGAATATCCCGATTTAGAGACTCATCCATTAGCCAACAGGGAAAATGTGATTCTTACTCCTCACATCGCCTTCTATTCGCAAGAATCAGGAAGAGATGGGCGTTTCCAATGCTGTGAGAACATTCGCAACTTTTTTACCGAAAATTACGACCAATGTCTTTTTGTTCCAGGCGGTAAAAACATTTAATCCCGACCATTGATCTGGATAATTCTAGGAGGATACGATGAACTTTAAACAGGCAAATAGATTAGAAAATCTACACACGTCAGGGACCCGTGTGATCATGGGAAAATGCATAGAACTAGAAAGCCAAGGTATTGAAGTAACAAAACTTACCTTGGGGGAACCAGATTTCAATACTCCTGAGTATATTGTGGAAGCATGTAAAAAGTCATTAGACGCCGCTCAAACTAGATATACTGATGGATCTGGCATTCCTGAATTAAAAAAAGCTGTATGTGAAAAACTTGAGGCAGAAAATAATCTCCATTATACGCCTGAAGAAGTTACCATCACTACAGGGGTTGCTCAGGGAATGTTTCTAGGAATCCTCAGTACCTTAAATGAAGGTGATGAAATTCTCATTCCCGACCCTGTATATCTAACCTATTCGGAAATTCCAAATATAGCAGGGGCAGTCATCAAACGATACAATCTTCTCGAGGAGAATAACTATCAAATTGATGTTGATGAAGTACGTTCAAAAATCACCGATAAAACCAAGATGCTTGTGATTGTATCACCCAGTAATCCTACTGGAGGCGTTTTAGACCTTGAATCATTAGAAGCCCTTGCAGACATCGCCAAAGAAAATGATCTTCTTATACTGAGTGATGAAATCTATGACCGATTTGTCTACGATGACGATCAGGAATTAATTAGCATCGCTTCCTTACCTGGCATGAAAGAACGTACCATTGTACTGAACGGCTTCTCCAAAAGTATGGCGATGACAGGATGGAGACTGGGCTATCTATGTGCACCTGTTAACATCATCGAACCCATCAATCGTCTATCCTTTTATATGACTGCTGGTACAACGACATTTGTTCAACATGCTGGAGTTGTGGGATTAAGGGAAGAAGACGGCTCCATCCAACGCATGAGGGATGAGTTTAAAAAACGAAGAGATTATCTTGTAAAAGAAATTAATCAGTTAAGAAACTTTCGTTGCAACAATCCAGAGGGCGCATTTTATATTTTTATGAACATCAAAAAAACAGGAATGACCTCAGAAGAGTTCTGTAACTATGCCATTGATAAGTATAGACTTGCACTGATTCCTGGATCCGCTTTTGGAGAAAAAGGTGAAGGCTATGCAAGACTCTCCTACGCATCATCAATGGAAGTACTTGAAAAAGCCGTCTCCATTTTGAAGGAAATGGACAAGGAATTTTAGATTAGCTTATTCAAAGCTAGCTTAGTTCAGTATAATTTTTCTTATGCAAAAAGCGCATCTAGCTAATAGGATGCGCTTTTTACCTTTATTTCTTTATTTGTCTTCATCATGGGTTGTCTTAATGCTATATCCTTCACTTACATCGCTTAATTCCGTGGCTGGAT
>CAMFGQ010000054.1 GCA_945950065.1 uncultured Clostridia bacterium | reverse complement strand
GTTTATTCATGCTCTTTATAAGCCGTATAGACTCCGTAGTATTTATACTTATACAGTAGTTCCAGAACGAGATCGCGAAGATTTCGGGAATAGAACACTTTACCTTTCTCAATAGCTTTCTTGCAGACTTCGTCTGCGATAAGATTCAGTTCGGCTTCACCTAGAGGATTCTGGCTATCG
Organism: uncultured Clostridia bacterium; assembly: GCA_945950065.1. Classification (GTDB taxonomy): domain Bacteria; phylum Bacillota; class Clostridia; order Peptostreptococcales; family Acidaminobacteraceae; genus DTU036. Next base: position 8,874 of record CAMFGQ010000054.1, on the reverse strand, counting down.
TCAGAAGCTCTTGCCAGAGAGTTCTTTAGCTTTCTGGGAACAAATTCTTCCAAGAGACCTGAACGCTTAATGACATAGACTCTGCCATCTCTAAGTACCTCTTCGTACAGCAGAGGTAGAGCTTTTGTGATGCGTTTACTTAATTCTTCTGGAGAGAGGTTGAGGGTGCGTAACTTCTTAACGAGATCAATGAAGAGTTCCTTATTTTCCATGATTCCTCCTAAGTGGTGCAGGTGCTCTATTTATCTATCCTTACCCCAAGTAAGGGGGGATACTACAGACATCGGGTATTTTTAAAAATCATAGTAGATGATTTTTTTCCCATAGTCCTTATGATCTAAAGTCATATACTGAGAGGTCAGTCCATCACCAGCTAGATAACCATAAGGATCACACAAGTGCCAATGACCATTGGATAGGATTTCTACGCCGTAAAAGCTCTTTATCTCATTGGAGACCACCCTGGTTGGTACATCCATGCTGCGTAGCAGTGCAGCATAGACGAGGGCTGCTGTTTCTTTGTTTACTCTTCTTTCTTCCATGCTTTCTTTCGCACCACTGCTTCTACCTAGGGTAAATTCTTCTTTTAATCGTTCTAAAAGGATCTTTGCTTTTTGATAGTCTAGCATGCTAGAGTCCATGTCTTGAGTTAACGCATCGATGCTAGGATGCTTACTGAGCACTTGATCAGAAGGAGAGGTATAGAGGGCAATGCTTAAGCTTGTATTGAGCACAGATGTCTTAAGAAGAAGATTCCTATCTTCAGCAAGCTGGAGAACCCCCTCTTTTTCATCCTGTGTTCCCATGGTTAAGTAGAAATTCAAATGATGAAAACCAAGACCAAAGGGGATGGGGATGGAGGCATTGAAGCGTCCCCCTGAAACAGGGATGGTGTAGAGGAATTTCTGTTTCCCCCTGCTCACTGCCACTTGGATTTCCTTCACCTCAGGATTGATGCTTCCATAGAAGGGAAGACTATTTTCTGTGGGCATGTTGGAGTAGAGTAGACTATCAATCACCATGTTTTGATCGAAAAAGGCGTCCAGTTCTACATAATGTTCATCTAGGGTATCCACGGTATAGGCTTTAAAGTGGACACTGCTCAAAATCTCTTCCTCTACCTTTGTTGCTAGGTTGACATGGGATGCATGCCCATAAAATGAGGTCTCGATGAGTTGGTTCTCTAGCTCAAAATAACTATAGCCATAGTAGGAAACGCCAAATTCATCTTTACGCTGAAACCCCTGGGTATGGATGGAGGTTTGACGAATCAGGACTTCCTTTGTTGGAAGTTTTTCCGTTTGACTTAAGTTTTTTTCCGCAAGGGCTAGTGCCATGCTTTCATCAAAACTCTTTTCCCCCATGGGTATGCTTCTTACTTCAATTTTCATGCTTTCTTTGTCATCCGAAGCGAAACTATTGATGGACGTCCTTTTCCAAAAGGCGGGAAGTTCGTAGGATATCTTTGCCTCGGCAAATTCCACCCGTTGTCTGTTATGGGTACGACTAGAGGTCATGTCATAACTGGAGGCGCTGATGAGATTCAGGAGTTTCTTCTCCTGATCATAGTCATAATTAAAATGCATAAAGCCAAGGAAAATGCGTTCAGGAAGATAGATTTCGTCATCCAGGACAAAAGGTGGGTTTTTCCAAGTGAATTCTTTACCGTTTAAATAATATATGTTAGAATTAGGTGTGAATTTAACAAAGATATTGTCCATGAAAAGCACATACTCACCACTATCTCTTTTTCTTACTTGAAGTGATGTCAATTTGCTAAAGGCATTCATGGGCAAGTAAAGATTAGCATCTTTTTCAAGAATTGACGGATTTAGATCAACATCATTCCCATTAAAGCGCAGCTCAACACGATGAAATTCAGGAAGACTAGCTCCCAAGAGTAGAACGAGGGAGAGCAGAATCAAGATCCTGTTTTTGACTTTCATATGGGCTTCCTTTCTACATCCCATCATAACGAAAAAACAATCAATATGCAATTGGAGGACAAAGTGACGCAATTACATAACATGACATTAAAGGAGTTGCAGGCCAAAGCAAAAGAACTTGGCCTTAAGGGTATTTCTGCTCTTCGTAAACAAGAATTACTGGACAGAATCGAAACCCATCTCCAAGATGAAAAAAAAGCTGAAAGCAAAGTAGAGAAAAAACCAACTAGAGCAACAGCAGATAAAAAAGAAAAGATCGTCAAGACCAAAAAAGAGACTCAACCACAAAAGGCAGCAGCAAAGCAAGTAGCCCCTGAACTGGAGGATAAAGCTAAAAAACTTGGCGTAGAAGATACCCAAGGGCTAAGTGGACAGGAACTGGTTAGCGCCATTGAAGAAAAACTTCGCATCCAAAAAGAAAGAGCCGAAAAAGCTGAAAAGGCGGAGAAAGAAGAGAAGAAGGAAGAAAAGAAACAAGATCCCGTAGACACGGTTCACGGCTTCTTAGAACTCATCGAAAACAAAGACTTCGGATTCCTTCGTTTTGACAACTTTTCCCCAGGGGAAGAAGATGTCTATGTCTCTCCTGTATTCATTCGTAAGTTCAATCTGCGCACGGGCGACAAAATTCAAGGTAAAGCCAAAAAGAACAACGACAATGATCGTTACCGTGCATTGATTTATATTGATCTGATCAATGACATGACAGCGGATCAGGCCATTCATCGTAAGGGATTTCATCAATTAACTCCCATCCATCCCATTGACCGTTTGGTACTCAGTTACAATCGGATTGAATTGTCCACACGACTCATTGATCTCATCTCCCCTGTGGGAAGAGGCCAAAGGGGTCTGATTGTTGCGCCACCCAAGGCTGGAAAAACCATTCTTCTACAAAACATCGCCAAAAGCATTGAAAAGAATTATCCTGAGGTGGAGGTCATCGTCCTTCTCATTGACGAACGACCAGAAGAGGTCACCGAGATGAAGCGCAGCATTAGCAGTGATGTGGTCTATTCCACCTTTGACGAAATGCCCTCCAATCATATTCGTGTGGCTGAGCTTGTCCGTGAGCGTGCCATGGCTCTTGCCGAAATGGGCAAAGATGTAGTGGTCCTTCTGGACTCCATCACACGTTTAGCACGAGCCTATAATCTTGAAACCACTCCTAGTGGAAGAACACTCAGTGGTGGAATTGATCCAGCTGCACTCCATCTTCCTAAAAAATTCTTTGGAACGGCTAGAAAGCTAGAAGAGGGTGGTAGTGTTACGATCCTCGCTACGGCTCTTATTGAAACAGGTTCTCGTATGGATGATGTCATCTATGAAGAGTTTAAAGGAACGGGAAATATGGAGCTTGTGTTAACACGCAATCTGGCTGAAAAGAGAATCTTCCCTGCCATTGATATTGAGAAGAGTGGAACAAGAAGAGAAGAACTCCTTCTTGATCAGAAGGAACTGGAGTTTGTCTGGAACATGCGGCGCAACATGGACAGACGAGACCAGATTATGCTTCTTGAAGACATCATCAATTTGATGCTTCCCACAAAGGACAATCAAGAATTTATGTACCGTTGGAAACAACTGTATTAGAGTCGTCTGCTTATGAAAAAACTTGCATCCATCATCGTCGATCATAAAGGTCTTTTTCTTGTTCTCTTTACAGTGCTAAGTATCCTTGGACTCATTGGGATTTTGTTTGTTCCAGTGAACTATAACTTAGCAGATTACATCCCCGATGCTGCTCCTTCTACCCGAGGACTTCGTGTGATGGAAGAAGAGTATCAGGAACCTATTCCCAACCTTCGTGTCTATGTGCCCAATCTTAGCTTACAAGAGGCCATGGAAATGAAAGAAAAGATTGGGGAAATTCCCCATGTCATCAAGGTCCTTTGGCTTGATGACTTTTATGATCTAAAAACACCCTTGGAGCTAGCTCCAGAGGATCTGGTTCAAGCCTACTATAAAGACGGGGGTGCCCTCTTTATGGTTGTCTCTGGACTCCAAGATACGGTGGTGACCCTAAAAGACATGCAGGAGCTTATCGGAGAAGAGGGTGCCATTGAAGGTCAAGTAGTGGATCTGGCTAAAGCAAGGATGTCTGTAGACAGCGAAATCATGGTGATTATGCTGATTATGGTCCCTATGGGACTTGTCCTATTAAGTCTTGCCACCAGTTCCTGGATTGAGCCACTGCTTCTTCTGGTTACCATTGTCATCGGTATTCTTTTAAATATGGGCACCAATGTGATCTTTTCATCGATTTCCTTTATTACGCAAGCCGTAACGGCAGTGCTTCAACTTGCGGTAAGTATGGACTATGCCGTTTTCTTGCTGCATCGTTTTAGTGCTTATCGTGAAGAGGGCTACGGATTAGAGGAAGCCATGAAAAAAGCTGTGGTCAAGTCCTCCAGTGCCATTGTTGCATCAGCCTCCACGACAATTTTGGGCTTTCTAGCCCTTGTCTTTATGCGTTTCAAAATCGGACCTGACCTTGGCCTTGTTCTGGCAAAGGGAGTGGTCTTTAGTTTAATCAGTGTCCTCTTTGTCTTGCCCTCCCTTGTACTCTATAGTTCAAAGCTTATTGACAAGACAACCCATCGTCCCCTGCTTCCTGAATTTAAGCGAGTAGGGCGTTTTGTGGTAAAGATTCGTTATCTGGTCTTGCTTCTTCTGCTTGTGGTGGTACCACTTTTTCTTGCCCAAAGCAAGAATGACTTCATTTATGGCGCTGCAGCCTATGATGAGGGGTCCAGGGAAGAAAGAGATCAGCTGCTCATCCAAGAAAAATTTGGGAATGAAGTCACCATGGCGGTCATGGTACCCAAAGGTGAATGGGGAAAAGAAAAGATCTTGGAAGAAAACCTACAGGAGATTCCAGGAGTCCTAGGCATACTGAGTTACAATAAAAAGGTAGGGGCAATGATGCCCCCTGAACTCATTGATGAAGAACTCATCAAATCCCTGCTTAGTCAAAACTATAGCCGTATGGTGCTGACGCTACAGGGACCAAAAGAAGGCCCTGAACCCTTTCGACTTGCAGAAGACATCCGTGAAGAAGTCAGAAAACTCTATGGAGATAAGGGCCATGTAGTAGGGGAATCCGTAGTGAACTTGGATATGCGTGATACCATTCAAAAGGACAATCCCATTGTCAACGGACTGGCTGTGCTTTCTGTTGGCCTTGTCCTCCTCCTGAACTTTAAAAGCCTTGTTGTGCCACTGCTTCTTCTACTTACCATCGAGACCAGCATTTGGATGAATTTATCGGTGCCTTATTTTACGGGGACCACCTTATCCTTTATCGGTTATCTTGTTATCAGTACCCTGCAACTTGGTGCAACCGTGGACTATGGTATTCTCTACACCCAGCACTATCTGGATCATCGTAAAGTTCGTGGGCGAAAAGAAGCCATTTACCAGAGTTTTATCGAAACCATTGGCGGACTGCTGCCACCAGCACTGATTCTAACCACTGCAGGCTTTATCCTTTCCTTTATCTCTAGCCTTGCCATTGTCAGTGAGCTGGGGACAGTCCTTGGAAGAGGAGCACTGACTTCATTTCTTATGGTTATCTTCTTTTTACCTGGCCTTCTCTATGTGACGGATCCTTTGGTGGAGAAATTGACATGGAAGGCAAACTTTTATCCTGATAACAAAACAGATAAGAAAACCGACAAGAAATGATGTGTTTAGGAGAAAAGCCCCCAATGATTATTCAGTCTCCAGCGTGGTATACTTTTAGAGACAACAAAGATGCTTATGGGGAGGATTGATGAAAGCAAAATGTAGAACAATCTTATCTCTCTTTCTCTGTCTGCTTCTCCTTTTGGGGCAGACGTCTTTTGCTGCCCAAAAGTATAGGAAAGAAGAAGTCATCTACTCAAAACTTGACTTCAATGGTGAGAATCAACTCCTCATTGCAGTAAACGGCTTCCCCAAAGGGTTTAAGGGGGAGGATTACGGTGACTACAGTGAGATCACCAATCTAAGTAATACGGATGAATTGATTTCAAAATCCAACAAGCTCAGTATTGATGCGAAAGAAAACTTCTATTATCAAGGAAAGCTCAAAACATTGGAACTACCCTGGATTCTCTCCATGAAATGGACATTGGATGGAAAAAGGGTCACAGAAGAAGAGCTCCTTGGCAAAAGTGGTCTTTTGGGACTTGAATATGAAGTCAAAGAAAATCCCAAAGTCAACCAAGACTTCTTCCAACATTATGTTCTGCAGACAAGCTTTAACTTCAGTGTAGATCAAGTAGGTACCATCACTGCTCCCGAGGGAACCCTCGCTGTAGCAGGATCATCAAAACTAGTCAACTTTATGACGCTTCCTGGTAAGGGAGGGGTCTATACACTAGAAGTAGAGGTACGCAATTATGAACCAGGCATGGTACAAATTGCAGCACTACCCCTAAACTTTTCCCTGGACTCCATGGATTTTAGTGAATACACAGATGATCTTAAAACCCTTGAAATGGCCATTGCCCAGATCAGTGGGGGAACCAATCAATTTGTTTCTGGCCTTGGTCAAGTCCTCTCTGGTGCCAATGAATTTGGTGCAGGAGGCAATGAAGTAGTAGAGGGCTCAAAACAACTTGAGGGTGGTCTAGGAGAACTCGGAGCAGGATCAGGCTCCATTGAAGATGGGCTTGAAGAATACTCCAAGGGCATGAAGGATTTTAGTCAAGGTATTCTCCTCCTTACCCAAGGCCTAGATGAGGTTGAAAAAGCAATTGCTCTTCTATCAGATGGGGGAGCACAAGTTCAGAACGGTTTTCAACAATATCTCCAAGGCATCAAAGAGTTTTCTACCTATCTTGAGCAGGCCTATCAGGGCTCAGGAGAATTACTCAGTGGTGTGGATAAACTCGGAGAAGGACTGTTGACCTTAGTAGAGGCTGGTAAAGGAGATGGCTCACCTAGTGGGGGAGAACCAGACAATCTCGTGGATGCTTCGGCTCAGTTTTTACAAGCCTTTGAACTGCTAAAAGTATTTGAGAATTTTGAACTCACCGAAGAACAAGCAGAGATGATTCTGCGTACCCTGGAGTTCGTACGGGATGTTTTAATCCCCAGCATTACGGAGATTGATCAAGACAAGCTCTTAGAGATTATTGCTGCTCTAGAGAATGCCCATGCAGATCTTGGCAGTGTGATGGCTAATCTAACCATGACACGGGATGCACTTCTCTCGCCATCAGACTATGTCCCTGAGGAAGGGGAAGATCCAGCTTTGGTAGAGAAGATCAGTGCCCACTATAAAGGACAAATGGAAAGTCGTGCAGCAGAAATTACTGCTGAACTTGCACGCCTTGAAACAATCGATGAGAGCTTAGTTCTTCAAAAAGAAGCTGCGGCTCTCTTCCATCAATACTTCGCTACCCTTGAAGCAAGCTTCAATCAGTTTAAGGGCTTCTTGGAGGAAATCCAAGAGATTCTCACAGCCATGGAACTGGATAAGGACAAAATCCTTGGACTCAATGAGCAGCTCAAAAAGCTAACAAGAGGCTACGAAACCTTCCATCAAGCCCTAATTGACTATGTCAATGGGGTAGAACAAATCTATCTATCTGTTGCGCAAAAAGGAAGTAAGGAAACTCTTCTTTACGGAATAAAAGAGATGGTTAAAGGACTGGAGGAATTTGACCTAGCTGGGAAACAGCTTTCCTCAAATGGTGACAAGCTCAATGAGGGACTAGAGGAACTCTCGGGTGGGCTTCAGCGTCTTGCTTCAGAATTTTCAGGCTTCGGTGAAGAAAAAGGAAAACTCGAAAGTGGAGTTACAGAGCTAGAGAAGGGTGCTTTTCTTCTCTATACCAATTACAAAGACTTCCACCGAGGACTCATGGAAATCAGTTCGGGCATGAGTGAGTTCACAACTGGACTGGGACTCTATGTCCATGGATTTTGGGGACTGGCTGATGGACTCGCATCTCTCTATGCTGGAGGTCTAGAACTAGCAGGAGGCGCAAATCAACTTGCTCAAGAAACCTCAAACATGGACGAGAAAATGAAGGAAAAAATCCTTGGCTACCTAGACGAATTCTCTGGAGACAATTATGAACCCATGTCCTTTGTGGACAAGAGAAACAAAGAGGTCAAGAGTGTACATTTTGTTATGCTCTATGAAGGGAAGACCATTCCTCTTGCAGAGGAACTGGAGGAAGAGGCACAGCCCACAAGCTTCTGGGATAAGCTTTTAAACATCTTTAAGTAAAGAAAAGGTCATTTTTAGAAAAAGATGTAATAAGATGTGGCTTTTAGGGCTTTGCACTTTCCCTATGTTGGTGGTATACTTGTTGAGTATAGTTATACTAATGGAAGGTGGTGAACACGATGAAAAAAGATCTTCATCCTGAATATAAAGAGGTTCAAGTAACTTGTGCTTGTGGAAATAGCTTTACAACCAAATCTACAAGAGATGAAATTAGGATTGAAATCTGCTCAGAATGCCATCCATTCTTTACTGGAACGCAAAAAGTCCACGATCGTGGAGGTAGAGCGGAAAAGTTCAAGAAGAAATATGGCTTAGAAGATTAGAGAATTCTCTAATCTTTTTTTATTGTCCTCTTCGAAGGGTATAAAGCATGACTAGGAGGCATCATGGCTAAATTATATTTTCGTTACGGAGCGATGAATTCCGGCAAATCCACCGGCCTTATGCAGGTGGCTCATAATTATGAAGAACGTGGCATGAAGGTATATCTTGCGAAGCCGCGTATTGATACAAAGGGTGGAGATATCCTAGTCAGTCGTCTTGGCGTCAAGCGTCAAGTTGATTTTTTGATTGAAGAAGAAGATGATCTCTTTGACCTTTTTTGTCGTGTAGAACCAGTGGACTGCATCCTAGTGGATGAAGTTCAGTTTCTGACCCCCAAACAGATTGATGAATTGTTTCGCGTTACCATTGAATGCAACA
>CAMFGQ010000053.1 GCA_945950065.1 uncultured Clostridia bacterium | reverse complement strand
TTCCATGAAGGAAGCTAGCCCTGAGGATGGTGTCTCGTCCAAATCGATCACGTAGTTCGTCAATGGTGGAGTCTAGTCTTCTATATTTCTCTTGATTGATGTTTAAGAAGTTCTGCTGGTATTCGTGATTATCAACGAGTTCAGTTAGGGAAATACCAATTTGCCTAATGGGTTCCTTTTGCCATAACTCATCAAATAGGGTCTTGCACTGACTAAAGATATCCATGGTGGTATCTAGGGGAGAGGTGAGTTTACGCTGTAAACGTCTTCTCTGAAAGCCGTAATCTCGATAATGAACGCAGAGAACATAGGCCATCTTCTCTAGGGCTCGTAGCCGATAGGTAACCATTTCACTAAGTCCTAGAAGATAGAGATAGAGGACCTCTTTTTCATCGATATCCCTTGGTAAAGTGGTGGAGTTTCCCACACCCTTTTGGTCATGACTACTGTATTCCGTAATGGGGGAAGACTCTCTTCCCCAAGCATATTCATAGATGAGAAGACCATGACTCTTCATGGTGCTGTAGAGGAGTTCTGGCTTTGCATGGGCTAAATCTCCAATGGTTTGAATCCCCATGGCCAGTAGCTTCTGTTGGGTTTTTCTTCCTACCATAAAAAGCTCTCCCACAGGCAAAGGCCAGAGCTTGGTTGGTATTTCCTCCTTAAAAAGGCTATGGGCACGATTGGGCTTCTTAAAATCCGAAGCCATTTTGGCGAGGAGTTTATTAGGTCCAACCCCTACATTCACTGTAAATCCCAGGGTTTTTTCCACATCCTCACGAAGTTCATTGGCTGTAGCCATGGGATCATCCAAACGTCCCATATCCACAAAGGATTCATCAATGCTAAAGCTCTGAATTTTGGGACTGTAATTGTATAAGAGATCCGTCAACTCCTTGGAACAACGCTTATATAAACGAAAATTTGCAGGCACCACAACAAGTGCTCTGCATTTTTGAAAAGCAGAAACCAAGGGTTCTCCTGTCTGCACTCCATAGGCCTTTGCGGGTATGCTTTTGGCTAGGATGATTCCCTTTCGCTTCTCAGGGTTTCCACCTACCGCAGAAGGGATGGTACGTAGATCAAGACTATCGCCTTGTTCAAGCCGATAGCGTGCTTCCCAGCTCAAATAAGCACTGTTCACATCCACATGAAAAAACATATCTTTCTCCTTTATCCTAAGAATACCAGAACATATGTTCGTGTTCAAGCGTTATTTTTAGGAGAACCTCTACATAAATGTCGTGAAATCCGTTAAAATAAGGGTATACTTCATGTGGAGGTTGCAATGGACAAAATTTATGAAGTTTTACAAGTAATAGAATCTAAACCAATCTTTCTTAAAGAGCATCTTCAGCGCTTACAGCAGTCATGGCTTTTTACCCATGAAGATCCTCTTGATTTAACGACTTTGGAGTGGGAGATTGGTGAGATCGCTTCAAGCAGAAAAGACACCTTTAATCTACGCATTGAGGTGGATTTGCTCACAGGTGAATCTACTGTATGTTCAGTAGAAGGAATCTATCCTACAGAAGAAATGAAACGAGAAGGTGTGGAGATTGCCACCTTTCCCTTTCAGCGCCCAAATCCTCAGCTCAAGGTCTATGATCCTAATCTGAGAGATGCCATGGCCATGAGAAGAGAAGACAGAGGAGTCTATTCTTTGCTCTATGTCCATGAAGGTGAAATAGGAGAGTGTGAGAAGGCGAATATTTTCTTCGTGAAAGAGGGAAGACTGATTACAGCCCGTGATGAAGATGTCCTCCTGGGGATCACCAGAATGAAAGTACTAGAAGCAGCAGAGAAGCAAGGGATTCCCATTGAAAAAAGAATCGTAAAGGAAGAAGAGCTTTCTGAAATGGAAGCTGCCTTTATGAGTGGAACCTCCATCCATGTGCTTCCAGTCTCCAAAATCGATCATCATGACTTGGATCCAAGGCATTATCTTGTTCAGCAAATTTCTGCTGGTTTTGAGCGTCTTGTTGATGAAGATATGGGTAAACAGGAAGATGTCCTTGAAGAGGACACAGAAGAAAGAAAACACGAATGGAAAGAACCCTTTCCTAAGGAGGAACCTATGAAACGACTCTATCGAAGCAATCACGGCATGTTGGCAGGAGTATGTGCTGGCATTGCAGACTATTTTCAAATTGACCCTACATTGGTGCGTTTAGCCTGGGTCTTTCTTGCACCCCTAGCAGGTGTTGGACTGATTTCCTACATCATTGCAGCCATTATCATTCCTAAGAATCCGGAGCTAGATCGATGAGAAGGCTTTATCGATCCAATCACGACCGGGTAATCGCTGGGGTTTGTGGCGGTTTAGCGGAATACTTCGGTGTAGATAGCGTGTTGGTGCGCTTAGCTTATGCTGCCTTAGCCTTTATGGGAATAGGCATTCTAGCCTATCCTATTGCAGTAATCATTATCCCCAATGCTCCAACTGGTCACGAATACTCCATCTATGATGAGGAAGAGGGAAAACCTGTAGCAGGGGTAGCACGAACCAACGTGCTGCTGGGGACTGGACTGGTTCTAGTAGGAGCTTACTTGCTGTTCCAACGCTTTATCTTGCCTTTGATTCCAGCCATCTATGACGATCTCTTTTGGCCACTTGTATTAATCTTTTTGGGATGGCTCTTATTGTTGCGTAGAAAGGATTAGACATGTTTCGGGAATTGACCATCCTCCACAGCAATGATCTCCATGGGGACTTTTTCTCAAAAGAAGGAGCAGAAGGTCTTATTGGAGGTGTTTCCATGCTGTCGGGCTATATTCAACAAGTCCGAAGAGAAGAAAAGAACGTTCTTTATGTTATTTCTGGGGATATGTTACAGGGTTCCATCATTGACCAAGAATACCAAGGCATCTCCACCATTGACATCATGAATCTATTGGGGCCAGATATGGTTACACTAGGGAATCATGAAATCGACTACGGACTTGCTCACTTGATGTTTTTGGAGCGCTGTGCCAAATTCCCCATCATCAATGCCAACTTACACATTCGTCCTATAGGGACACGTCTTTTTGAGAGCCACCGCATCCTTATGGTGGGTGGGATTCGTATTCTATTTATTGGCATCATTACGGAAGAAATTCTTCACTATGGAAACAAAGACCCACTACTGGGTACCTTTGTTGATGTGGCAGAAGCAGCACGTGAAGTGGAGTACATCTGCAACAATTATAAAGATGTGGACATTGATTTTACGATTCTTCTAACGCATATTGGGATTGAAAAGGATAAGGAACTTGCTGCGCTCTTGCCAGAAGAAATTGGGGTGGATTTGATCATTGGTGGACACTCCCACACCATGCTCGATGAACCTGAACAGGTAAAGGACATCTTGATCGTTCAGGTAGGAGATGGTAGCCATCATGTGGGGCGTTTTGATGTGGTCATCGATATGGAGAAAAACGCCGTCCATGATTATAGATGGCAGGTCATTCCCATTGATGAAAGTCACTGCCCTAGGGATCGCGTTATCGATGAGGTCCTTGGCGCCTATGAAAGCAAAGTCAAGGAGAAGTATAGCAGGATCCTTTCCCGACTTGATAAACCCCTTGAGCATGGGGATCGCTATAGAGAGACAGAACTTGGTAATCTCTTTTCAGATCTCTTTAAGCGTCAGTTAGGTGTGGATTTCTTTCTTCTTGGTTCAGGTTCCATTCGTGGAACGGGTCTTGAGGAGGTGGTGACCCTTTCTGATCTTCGAGAGATTTTTCCCTATGATGAGCAGCTCATGAGCTTTTCTGTTTCGGGCAATCGTCTTAAAGAGATGTTTCTTCACTTCTTAGATCGTCTCTACAAAGGACACACACGAGAGTTCTATCAAGTATCCCATGGACTTGTCCTTGATGTCCTTGGGGAAGGGGAAGCTCTTGCACTGACTCTGTTTGACGAAGAGCCTGATGATGAACGGATTTTCCGTTTTGCCATGCAAAAGTTTCACTTTGATCTCTTAGAACCCAATTTTGGCATCAATCGATCAGAGCTTGAAAACTATGGAGCTGTACGCTGCGTCAGTACATCAAGTTTTGATATTTTGGAGGAATACTTTTCGACCCATCCCCATCTGGATGCCCAACGAGAAGGAAGGATTACCCTTGAAATCAAGATTGAGGATTAAGTGATTGTCCTAATCCTACTGGGAGCTCCTTACTGTTTTATGGCTTGCTCTTGCCTTTTCTCATGCCTTGGCTTTCAGCTATCTAGGAGATCTCTTTTAACTCCTTCTATCAATTTATTTGGGAGGACTCTAACTGTGTTAGAGATGAGATAGACTAAAACTCACCCTCCTCTTCAGAAATACCTCCAGAGGACTTCTGTTCTAGAAGTCTCCCTGGAGGTATATCTATGCACACAAAGAAAATCACTTAAAGAGGATTCCTTAGAAAGAGACACTTCCTAGAGCAAATCACTTCTTCTGCGTCTATAGAGAGCTACAGAAAGAGTAGAGAAGAGGGTCATGGATAAACTCGTTAAAATCCCTATGGCAGAGTTTTTCAGCACAAGGGCTTTACTGGTCAGTACATGGTCTAAGGAATGGATTTCCATGGGATAGTTCCATTCCCCGTATCCCCAAAAAAGAAAACCAAGAAGAAATGAAGTAGCTCCCAGAATGAAACAGAGTAGTAGGCTTTCTAGCCAAGAAAGGAGACACTTTTCCATAAGGATGGTGCTTTCCTTTTTTTGACTCTGGACTAAAAGCTTGATACCTCCATTCCACTTTTCCAAGAAAAAAGATAAGGCGATAAAGACAAGGGCAAGAAGTGTTGCCAACCAAGGTAGATAGTCTCTGGCATACATACTCAACAGATTTACCCCATCAGCCTCATAGGGAGAGTCTTTGGGAGGGATGGAATTAGACAGGAGATATTTCTCCATCTCCCAGTCATAGTGAAAGTTTGCTTCCCACTCGGGGATGCCCTGATCAAGGATCACTTGATAAAGCTCTCTTCTCGCAATACTGGTTGATAAAGAGGTTTTCCAATCCTTCTTTTCCTTTGCCTCTACCTGTTGGTTTAGAAGCAGGGTTTGTTCTTTGATGTTTTCTTTTATTGCATCATCCTGTTGAAATGCGGTTCGAGAGAGCTCCCCAAGTACATGAGCACGTCCATAGTTTTCTGTTCTTAGTTTTTGAACATAATCCACAGAAGAAACTTTCCAACCACTATATAAATAAAATGTACACAGGATCATGCTCAAAAAGACATAGAGGATAAGAAAAAACAGTTTACAGATGATCCATTCTCTTCGCAAAGTCATAGCAGATCCTTTCGCTCAAGATAGCTAAGTGCAAGGCCGAAGAAAACAAGTCCCGTTCCAAGTACCATCAGCTGCGCTTGGAGATTAGAGAGAACAAGAGGGATCTCTTGAAACACATCCATTGCCTGAACGTGACTGACTTGCCCCGCTTCATTGATACTTTTATTAAAGATGGGGAAGACCCATTTTCCTGTGATTTGTTGGTAGGGTGCTAGCTGGCCAAAGGGACTGTAAAGCCAGATGCCTCCATCAAGTCTTTTTATGCTTTCCATTCCCAGATAGAGGATAGTTAGGATTCCAACACATACAGAAGGAAGGGCAAGCCAACTTTTCTTAAAGAATAAACTCAGGAAAAAACCTAGGGAGGTATAGAAAAAGGCTCCACTAAGAAGGTAGAGTGCCCCAGAAAACAGAAAATTGTAGGAGGGGACAATGTGGTCCTTTACCAAAACAGGATAGCGAAAATCTCCCCATCCACCCATAAGAGACGAGCCTATATAAAGGCCTAGGAGAGAAGAAAAGAAGATGACTAAGGAGAGAAGATAGGACTCAAAAAACAATCCTAGAAACAAAGAGCTTCGTGATGCTCTTTTCTGTAGCATCAGTTTAAGGCTTCCATTTCCTTTTTCTCTTGCATAGAGGTCTCCACTCATGAAGAGGCAGAGTAGGGGAAGTAGATAGTAAAAGCCATGCTCTAAAAAGTGGGTCACGGATGTGACACCATCTTCTCTGAAGGCTAAACGTAGCGGAATGTCATGTGTAGCTAGATCCTGATGAATCCTGTACTCTGTCTCTGCTTGAAGGCGATCATGTGGGGTGCGTTTACGGATGCTTTTTTCTTCTTGTACTCGCTTTAGTTCTTCTCTTTTCAAATACAGGTCCAGTATGCTTTTGCGATCAGACTGTCTATAGGCATGGAGCATTCCCTGGGTGATGGCTTTTTCCAGGAGGAGGTAAGGATAGTCTTCAGCCTTTGGGTCTGTAACTGCTATGTTGTGTTCCAGAGCTTCCAGGTGCATCTGGGCCTCTTGTTGTTTGATGTCGATAAAAGAACTCTCGTAGTCTAAAGCACGCTTTGCTCTTATGCCATAAAAAAAGGCGAAGATGAACAAACATAGTGCAGAAAGAATCCATGCTCTTCGTTTTCTGCTCATAGCTTCACCTCGCCAAAATATTCATGGTATTTTTCTTCTAACTGAAGGGGATGATCTTCCATTCCTTGCCATAGGACTTCTCCATCCCCTAAAAATATGATTTCATCGGAGATTGCGGATAGCTCGCCCAACATATGCATAGAAATAAGAAAGGAAGCCCCTTTTTTACATTCCTCTAGGATGGATTTTCGGAGTAAACGAATCCCTGTGGATCAAGTCCATTATAGGGTTCATCTAGAATCATCAGCTTTGGCTGCATCGTCCAACACAAAGCTAAAGCAAGACGTTGTTTCATTCCCATGGAGTAACCATAGACTTTTTTCTTGAGTTGATCATGGGAGGAGTCGATAAAGTTCATGGCCTCCTGGGGGATCTCTGAGATTCCACGATCCCTTGCCACAAGCTCAAGATGTTGTCCACCACTTAGATGAGGATAAAAACCAGGTTCTTCAATGAGAAAAGCAAAATGAGAAATAGCCCCCACACGGTTGCAATGAATATCTACATCCATCACATGGACCTTTCCCTTGTCCGGGTAGTTGGCTCCCACAATAATTTTCATCAGTGTTGATTTGCCAGCGCCATTAGGGCCTACAATTCCCAAAACTTTTCCCTCATGGAGGGAAAGGTTAACATTCTTCAGAATGTCTCGTCCTTTAATTCTTTTATGTATTCCTTCGCATCTTAAGAATTGATTCATGGCATTCTCCATTGCGTAAAAAAACTACTGGGAAGAAAAGGGTTTTCCCAGTAGTAAGAGGCAATCAACGCTTTTTAAAGCTATACTTATATCTGTATTTAACCAGTTGTTTGACGCGTTTTCCATTCCACTCCGTATCAAAATGAATGAATTCTATATCAGGTCCGCTTTGTACATAGGTATATCCTGTTGGGATGAGCAAATTTTTATATACCTTGGGGGTCAATAAGAATCCACCGTCGTAGTAGGTAACGCCGTAATAATAGTCAGGAACACTTTCCAGGTGGCTAGTAGGGGTAAGGTTTTCAGCGAAAGATAAACTGGTGGCCATCAACAAGACGAGGAGTAAGAAAAACACAATCGATGTTGGCTTTTTCATGATGTACCTTCTTTCGTTGCTTTTCTTTAGGGTAAGGATTGATTATCAACAAGCATAGCATAAGATCTCACCTAGAACAATCATTTTTGACATGATTGAGTTAAAATTTTAATTAATTTACCACATGAAGTGAAACAGCCTAAAATCTTAAACCCCTGAAAGAGGTTAGTGTAACCTAGATTCACCACAAAACCCTTCACCTAGGCCCTGATGAGAGACTACTACATTCTATAACATGATCTAATCCATGGTTTTTTAATCCACGAAGACTAAAAATACATCTGATGTAGAGTCTCCTAAGCAAGAATGTTTGACAAAGCAGTGAAAAAAATCTATGATAACACTATGAATCCATGATAAAAGAGGAGTAGTCCTTGATGAGGTCCTAGAGAGAAGATGGGTGGTGAAAATCTTCCCGAGGCAAGGATGAAGGTCGCTTTTTAGATGATTGGGTGAGCCCCTTATCGCTCCTGAAGTGCTAAAGTTAGCAGAAGTAGGGTGGTACCACGGTTTGACGTCCCTAGCGTCAGACCGTTTTTTTATAGAAAAAATGATGTGACTGTTTACACAATTTGAATAGAAAGAGGAACAAAATGCTAAAAAAAGAAATGGGTAAAACCTATAATCCCCATGAATTCGAAGACAGAATCTATGCAATGTGGATGGAACATGGAGACTTTAATGCAGAAGTCAATCCAGAGAAGACGCCTTTTACCATTGTCCTACCACCCCCAAACATTACGGGAAATCTCCATGAAGGTCATGCACTGAACCATACCATGCAGGACATTCTGATTCGCCATAAACGTATGCAAGGTTATGAGACCCTCTGGCTTCCGGGAACAGACCATGCCTCCATTGCCACAGAAGTAAAGGTCTTGGAGATGCTCAGGAATGAAAAAGGGCTGACCAAAGAAGACATGACCAGAGAAGAATTCTTAGACTATGCTTGGCAGTGGAAAGAAAAATATGGTGGACAAATCGTCAATCAAATGAAGAAGCTAGGGGATAGCTGTGATTGGCGTAGAGAACGCTTTACCATGGACGAGGGATGTTCTAAAGCCGTTACGGAGGTCTTTGTTCGCCTTTTTGAAGAAGGAGAAATCTACCGCGGTACACGACTGATCAACTGGTGTAGTGATTGTGGTACCTCTCTTAGTGATGCAGAAGTTGAGCACGAGGATGTAGAGGGAGCCTTTTATTCCATTGCCTATCCCATTGAAGGCAGTGATGAGCGTCTGATCATTGCCACAACACGGCCTGAAACCATGTTAGGCGATACGGCCATTGCGGTACATCCTGAAGATCCTCGCTACAGCCATCTTATTGGAAAGTATGCGCTTCTTCCTCTTGTAGGGAGAAAGCTTCCTATTATCGCCGATGCCTATGTAGATCGTGAGCTTGGAACGGGTGCACTGAAGGTGACTCCTGCCCATGATCCCAATGACTATGAGATTGGTCAGCGTCATGATCTTGATTCCATTAACATTTTTACTGAAAAGGCCATCATCAATGAAGAGGGTGGAGTCTATCAAGGGCTTGACCGCTACGCTGCAAGGAAACAGATCGTAGAAGATTTAAAGGAAGAAGGTTATCTGCTTGAAGTGAAAAAGCATGTTCACAGTGTAGGCCATTGCTATCGCTGTCATCATGCCATTGAGCCAAGGGAGAGTCTCCAGTGGTTCTTACAAATGGATTCCCTTGCTGAACTTGCTCTAGAGAGTGTGAAAAAGGGTGAGATGGAATTTGTACCTGCTCGCTTCGTCAAAATCTACGAACACTGGCTGGAGAACATCCGTGA
>CAMFGQ010000052.1 GCA_945950065.1 uncultured Clostridia bacterium | reverse complement strand
CTCTTTGGGGGCGTAGCGCCCTGTACAGATGACCTCCATGGATTGGCGATTTCTGATTGCATCCAAGAGTTCAGGTAACTCAATGAGTCCATAGTAGAGAGCAATATTGACCTCATCCAAAATGAGCACGTCTATGCTTGGATCCTGAAGACACTCTCTCACCCTTTCCATGCCATCCTTTGCTAGTTTGCGATCTAGCTCTGTGGGCTCATTGCGGATAAAGCAGTCTCTTCCCATCTGTTCAATGGTAAAACCAGGAAGATACGTACCTGCTTCTAATTCACTATAGTCCATGCCCTTGATGAATTGGAGCATATGGACTTTTTGACCTGCACAGACTGCCCGTAGGGCAAGGCCTAGGGCTGCTGTGGTCTTTCCTTTTCCATTTCCTGTATAGACTTGTAGATAAGCCATTTACCCTCCAATGCGCAGATCAGGTCCGAAGAATTCGGGGAGATAGCAGTTTTCCATCAGTCGTGTAAAAAAGGCATCCCCATAGCGTTTGTGAATGTCATTAAAGCTGAGATTGGTACTGATGAGCGTACTCTTACCTGCTGTGTAGCGCATGTTCATCAGATGAAAGAGTTCTTTTTCAGCAAACTCTCCTCGTGTTTCTTTCCCCAAATCATCCAGGATCAAAAAGTCACAGTCATAGACCATGGTCTTCATGGCTGCATTGTCTTCACTATAGCGCCAGCTAAAGTCCCTTAGTCGATCCAGTAAACTGGGCGCGGTTTGATAAATCACCAAATGCCCTTCACCAATAAGCTCTAAAGCAAGAGCTGTGGCAAGAAAGGTTTTTCCCTGACTGACACTTCCTGAAAAGAGCATGTTCATGCCCTGTTTTTCCCTAAATTCCTTCACAAAAATAGAGAGGTCTTCTGCAATGGAAATCATGTTGCTGCGCTGGGTTTTTCCGCTTTTCTCTTTTTTACTGCTGTAGATAGAAAAATCCATACGGGATAGGCTTGTCTGCTCTTTTCCACGCTCATATTCGGCTTCAAAAATACGCAGGGCCAGTTCCTGTTTCATGCAGAGGCACATACCCTCATGGGTATAGCCTTCATCTTTACAGATAGGGCATTGGACTTGTTTTTCTCTTGGGTCCCTTGTGTAGCCCGCTGCTTGAAGAAGTTCCTTTTGTTCTTTGAGGAAATTCTCTTCAAGTTGAACCAGTTGCTCTTCAAGACCATCTCCAGCTGAGGGACTTTCATAGAGTCCCCTAAGGAGTTCGAGATTCATTTTTGTATACTTGCTCTCTAGTTCTTGTAGAGCTGGAAGGTTACGATAGAGATCTTTTGTTGCCTGTTCTATGCGTAGAGCTTCCTGATTTCTGCGCTCTTCATAATCGGCAAGAAGGCGTCTTTGGATTTCTTGAAGGGTCATAGCTTTCTCCCTAGGCGACGCCTGAGTGCATCCTCGTCAATTTTGGTTTGGCTTTGTTCCTCTTTTTTATCGTCACCGTGGTATAGATTTTTAAAGACTGCATCCAAATAGTTAAGATTGGGATTTTGTTTGGAGCGGGTAATGCGTGTAATCTCCTCTACAATCTGCTGCATAGTAAAACCATAGTCATCAAGCCAGGTATCAAAGCAGCTTCGCTCACCAATATTCGGTTGGCGATAGGGATGACCAAGAGCGGAGAGAATTTCCTTGTACTGGAAATTCCTCAGATTAGCACGTTCCTGATGGGCCAGAACTTCCTCTGGGGTACTGAGTCCATGCTGGGCCCAGTAGCTCAGGAGTTTGGTAGCTTCAAAGGTCCGGTTCTTTTTAAGTTTGGCTTCATCAAAGGCCATAAGAACCAGCTCTTTGTTGATGTCTTTACCCAGAAGGAATTCAGCAAGCCGTTGGCACTCCATTTCTGAAAGTGGATAGGCAAGTTGATTGCCGATTTCTTTAAAGAGTTCCTGATGCCAGAGGGAATAATCAAGACTTGTCAGTCCACCCTTGGCTTCATAATTACTACTCAGATACAGATCCCGAAGGGATAAATAGGATACAGTGAAGGTATCCTCTAGGTGATCATGAAGCTGGACAAGACCCTTGTCTTCCCAGTAGCGGAAAGCTTCTACGACCTGGAGATACTCCAGATGTAAGAGTTTAGCTAGACCAGCAAGATTGATGTCTTTCTTTTCCTGGGCAAAACGAAGTCCTAGAAGATAAACCTGTAATTCTTCTAGGCTACAATAGGGCATAAATTCATCGATGAAGAGGTGTTCTACATCGGTTACGCCAAAGTCAAAACTGGTTGGCTTCATCTTTATGGTCATGGCTATTCCTCCTAGTCTATTATAAAGGTAAAGGCATACCTAGGCAAGGAAGAGGAATCGCTTCTCTTTTTTTTACTCTTCTTCTTTGGTATACTGTTCATGGAGATTTTATGTTTGAATATTGTAGCTTAGTTAGTGGCAGTTCGGGGAACTGTCATTTTGTTAAAACAACTGAATCCAGGATCCTCATTGATGTGGGTCTAAGTGCACGAGGTATAGAAAGAAGTCTCGATCTTCTTGGAGAGTCCATGGAAAATGTCGTGGCTGTTTTTATCAGTCATGTCCATAGCGACCATACCAGAGGATTGCGTGTTTTAATGAAACGCTATGGCTTCATTCTCTATGCTCATGCCTCCGTCCTTGAGGCCATGGAATTAGAAGAAAGCCATCGTATCAAGGCCATTCAGGGTGACGTGATGATTGGTGAGATGCGCATCAAATCCTTTCCTTTACCCCATGATGCAGAAACCACCCTTGGCTTTCGCATTGACTATGATGAGAAACATCTAGGGATTGTCACCGACCTTGGCTATGTGCCAGAGGAGGTGGAGGAGATTCTGCTTCCTTGTGATTTTTTAGTGTTGGAATCCAATCACGATGAGAATCTAGTACGTATGGGACCTTATCCATACCCACTAAAACAAAGAATCCTCGGAGAAGAAGGTCATCTTTCCAATGAGGCAGCTGGAGAGCTGATTGCAAGACTTTATAAAGCAAGAAAGAAGCTGCGCTTTGTTATGCTTGCTCACCTTAGCGAAAAGAACAATTATCCAGAACTAGCCCGTATGAGTGTTGAACATGTACTGGAAAAAGAGGGGATACGCCCAGGAAAGGATTTGCTTTTGGATGTTGCCCATCGGGACCATTGCACTGCAATCTATAGGATTTTGTGATGAATAAAGGAAAAAGTCAAAAAATATTCTACGGTTGGTTGATTGTGGCCATGGGGTTTATTCTCATGTCCATCGGTTGGGGAATTGTCTACAATACGGCAAGTCTCTTTCTTGGACCCATTAGTGAAGACTATGGTTTTACCAGGACGCAGATTAGCTATACCATGACCTTAAGGGCCCTTACCCAGACCCTTATGGCTCTTTTTGCTGGGAAAATCTACCGCAAGATCCCCATTGAGTCCTCCATGAAGGTGATGAGTCTGGTCTTAGCGGGGAGTTATTTTCTCCTCAGTACATCAAGTCAGCTGTGGCAGTTTTATCTCTTTACCATCACATCTTCATTGGCCAATTCCTTTTTAGGTTTGGTTCCTTTATCTCTTGTGATCAGCAACTGGTTTGTAGAGAAAAGGGGATCTGCTTTGGGCTTTGCCTTTATGGGGAGTGGCTTTGGTGGCATGATCTTTAGTAGTCTTGCAGGTAGATGGATTGTTCAATACGGATGGGCGAGAACCTACCAGATTCTGGCCATCATTATGCTGGTTTGTACAGTTCCCATCGTCTTCTTCTTTATGAAAGAAAACCCACAAAAACTAGGACTTCGCCCCTATGGAGAGAAGGAAGAGTCCTTCTCTGTGAAAAAGGGGATTGCTTTTAAAGAAGCCCTTTCCATGCCATACTTCTGGTTTTTGGGTCTCATTAGTTTCTCTACTGCAGTTTGTTTGCATATTGTGATGATCTCGGTTGCACCTCATCTCACCGAAATTGGCTATGACTTTACTTTTGCGGCCAACATTCTTGCTCTGGTCATGGGTGGGATTGCCATTGGCAAGCTTGTTCTAGGCTATCTCTTTGATCGCTTTAGTTTACGGGTGGCCATTAGTCTTGCTGCATTTGGTACTCTAGTGGGTTTAGTTGGATTATATTTTGGGTATCTTTTTTTTATTCTTCCCCTGATGATTGTCGGTTCAGGTGTAGGCTGTGCCTACGGAACCATTGCTGACCCCATGATTAGCCGAAGTGTTTTTGGAGAAAAAGACTATGCCTCCATCTATGGCGTTTATGCAGCACTGGCCAGTTTAGGTGGCGTTGTGGCTCCTGTCCTCCATGGACGCAGTTATGATCGAACCGGAAGTTATCAAGGTATCCTTTTGCAAGCAGCAATTCTTATCTTTGGAATCCTTCTTGTGAATCAGTGGATCTTCTCAGAAAAAACCATCAACAAATACCGTAACTTATGGACATCCTAAAGGAGAAATTCATGCTTCGAGCAGTAGATGTGGAACAGGCCTATGAAAGGATAGGCAAATACATAACTCGGACACGACTGGATAAAAGCCTTGCCTTGGGCTCAGAGGATAGCCCAGTCTATCTAAAAACAGAGAATGAACAACCTGTAGTGCGCTCCTATAAACTACGAGGGGTGCTGGCAAAACTGACTTTACTTGACCCAAAAGAGGATAAGCGCCTTACGGCCATCTCTTCTGGAAACCACGGGGTTTGTCTCTGTTATGGTGCAGGACTCTTGGGTTTTGCACCCCCTGTCATCTTTGCACCTCATACAACACCTAAACCCAAACTCAAAAAGATCCAGAACTTTGGAGGTGAGATCCACCTTCTCGGTCAATGTTTTGATGAGGCCAATCGTTTAGGGGAGCTTGCCATCGAAGAAGGAGACTATGTCAAAGTAGACTCCAGAGAAGATCCCGAAGCTGTTGCAGGTCAAGGAACTGCTGCTCTAGAGATGATGGAGCAGAACCCAAAGATTGATGTAGTGATGGCACCCATTGGAAGTGGTGGCCTCATTACTGCTTCTGCTGTCTATCTGAAGGAACGCTTTCCTCATGTGAAGATAGTAGGAGTTGAACCGGACTATTGTCCTGCAATGAAGGAGAATTTGGAGCAAGGTCGATGGACCAAATTCTTCCCCTTTGAGGGCGAGACCATCCTTGATAGTTTGGTGGGTGGTGTTGCTGAACACTCCTACAGCAGAGCTGATCTCATTGATGAACTTCTCCTAGTCAATGATGAAGAGGTAAAGGATGCCTTAGGTGATCTACTCTGGGAAGAAAAAGTAGTTGTTGAACCAGATAGTGCAGCCTGTTATGCGGCCTATAAGAAATACAAGGATAAATTTAAAGGTAAAACCGTTGCCATGATTCTTACAGGAGCCAACATCGACGGTGATGTCTTTACAGAGATCCTAGAAGAATTGATTGAAAGAAAAAAGGAAAAGTGATGCTAAACACCTTAAGAAAAGACTTAGAAAAATACCTAGATGACCTATGGGAACTGAATACCTATCTCTATCATCATCCAGAACTGGCCTATGAAGAACATTTAGCCTCAAAGGCCCATACTGATCTCTTGAAGAAGCATGGATTCCAGATCCAGCATGCACCTTTAGGGCTTGAAACGGCTTATGTTGCAAGATTTAAAGGAGATAAGCCTGGGCGAAGCATTGGCTATTTGGCTGAATACGACGCCCTACCTGGTATTGGTCATGGTTGTGCTCATAATCTATTGGGGACCACCTCCCTAGGTGCCGCCCTTCTCTTAAAAGATTATGTAGAGGAGTTTGGTGGAGAGGTGATACTCTATGGTACTCCAGGAGAAGAAGCAGGTGGAGCTAAGGTAGCCTTTGCAGACAATGGACTTTTCGATGAAGTCGATGTTGCCCTCTGTGCCCATCCTTCCGATGGCTATTATGCACCAGGCAGGAGCATGGAACTTGTTCCCTTAACCTTTACCTTCAAGGGGAGAACCTCTCATGCAGCATCGGATCCCCATAAGGGCATCAATGCGCTGGATGCACTCCTTCTAACCTTCAATAACATCAATGCCCTAAGAGAACATCTTCTTCCCGAAGCTAGGGTTCATGGCATTGTGAAGGAAGGGGGGCTGGCCGCCAATGTGGTACCTGAACGTGCAGTAGGTGAGTTCTATGTGCGCAGCATGTCTGCTGAGTATATCGGTGAGGTGGTTGAGAAGGTCATCAACTGTGCCAAGGCTGGAGCACTGGCCACGGGCTGTGAGCTGGTTTATGAAAAGGGAGTCATCTATCGCAGTATGCGTAACAACGCAGTTCTTGCTGAGCGCTTTAGAAGCATTCTAAAGGAACAGGGAAAACAGACCCTTCCACCCAGAGAAAGCTTTGGTTCACTGGATATGGGCAATGTCTCCCAGGTGGTACCTGCCATTCATCCTTATTTCCCCATTACACCAGATCCTATCCCTGCTCACTCTGTGGAGTTTAGGGATGCCAGTCTAACAGACTATGCTAGAGAAGGAATGATCACCACCATTGTAACCCTTGTGAAAACAGCTATTGACCTCAATGAAGAGGAAGGGTTTTACCGTGCTGTAGTGGAAGAGTTTCAGAAAAAATAGATGAGAAATCATTAAAAATAATCTATATCTTAGATAAAAAATCATAAAGAAGCAGAAACAAAAAAGGCATGAATCCATCATGTCTTTTTGTGCATTTACTAGGATAAATGCTCTTCTTATGAAATATACGAGAACAGTTCTATATTCTAAAAATATCACAAAACCAAATTCCCTCCCTTCAAATGGTATACTAAAAACTGGCATAAAAACAAAAGGAGGAAATTATGCAAGGAAAGAAAAAAAGATCTTTTCCGCACACTTATGTAATCATCTTTATGATTATTATTCTAGCAGGAATTTTAACCTTTGTTCTCCCTGCGGGACAATACGAGCGTGTAGAAAAGGTCATGCCCGATGGCTCAACACGTACAGTTGTTGATCCTGAAACATTCCAATATGTGGAATCAAATCCTGTCTATCCCTTCGAAATGCTTCAAGCAATTCCTAAAGGGATGGAAGCAGCAGCATCCATCGTCTTCTTCATCTTTATTGTTGGAGGGGCTTTTGGAATTATTAACAGCACTGGTGCCATCCTGGATGGTATTGGTAACTTAGCTAGGCGCTTTGGTGGTGCTGAGAAGCTTATGATCCCACTGATCATGTTGGTCTTCTCTATAGGTGGTGCTACCTTCGGTATGTCTGAAGAGACCATTGTGTTCGTCCCCATCGGTATTGCTCTAGCGAGAAGCCTAGGCTATGACGCTATCGTCGGTACAGCCATTGTTTTCTCAGGTGCTGCAGCAGGTTTTGTCGGTGGTTGGATGAACCCCTTTACCGTTGGTGTTGCACAAGGCATTGCCGACCTACCTACCTTTTCAGGTATGGCCTTTAGAATTGTACTCTATGTGGTTGTACTGATCGCTTCGATTCTTTATGTTATGCGTTATGCGGCCAAAATCAAAGCCGATCCTGAAAAAAGCTTAAGCCGTGAGCTTGAACTACAAGAAGCAGGACAAACTAGCGCGCTACATGAAGTGAAATCACTCACTGGAAAACAAAAAGGTGTTCTCTATGCCTTCCTTATTGGTATGGGAGTCCTGGTTTGGGGCGTTCTTACAAAAGGTTGGTACATGACGGAAATTGCAACCTTGTTCCTGGCAATGGGAATTGTCTGTGGAATCATCGGTGGCAAAGGTGCTAGTGACATGGCCATTCAATTTATTGAAGGTGCTAAAGATCTTACCACAGGAGCACTTGTTGTTGGTCTATCCAGAGGTATTCTGGTTGTCCTTACAGATGGTATGATTCTGGACAGCATCGTACACGGTGTTGCAGGTGTTATTTCTAGCTTATCTAAAGCTGGTGCTGCAGTAGCCATGTTTGTTGTTCAGTCCTTCATCAACCTCTTTATCCCATCTGGTTCAGGTCAAGCTGGTACAACCATGCCTATCATGGTACCTCTTGCTGACGTTCTTGGTATGACAAGACAAACAGCGGTCATCGCCTTCCAATGTGGTGATGGTATCTCCAATAGTATTATCCCAACAGGTGGTTCCTTACTGGCTGCCCTGGGTATTGCAAAAATCAAATACGAAAACTGGGTTAAATTCATTTGGCCCCTAATGGTCATTCAATCCATTATTGCTGCTATTTTCTTGGTTATTGCAGCCATGATTAACCTTGGACCTTTCTAGAAAGGACTAAAGATGCTGAAGAAACTACGTCAAGATGTTGAGCGCTATGTGCCCGACCTCTGGGAGCTGAATCATTATATTTATGACAATCCAGAACTCGGCTATGAAGAGCATCTCTCTAGCAAAGCGCATATTGAGCTATTAGAGAAATATGGCTTTGCGGTGGAGAGATCCCCCTTGGGACTGGATACAGCCTATATTGCCCGTTTTAAAGGTGAAAAGCCAGGAAGAACCATTGCCTATTTGGCGGAGTATGATGCTCTTCCAGGAATTGGCCATGGTTGTGGTCACAATCTTTTAGGAACAACGGCTCTTGGTGCTTCACTTCTACTGAAAGAATATGTAGAGGAGCATGGTGGGGAGGTTGTTCTCTATGGTACTCCAGCTGAGGAAACCAGTGGAGCAAAGGTAGCCTTTGCTGAACAAGGTTCTTTAGAAGGTGTGGATGTAGCCATCTGTCCTCATCCTGCTGATGACTACTATTCATCAGGAAAGAGTATGGTGCTTGTGCCTATTTCCTTTACCTTTACAGGAAAAACAGCACATGCTGCATCAGATCCCCATAAGGGAGTCAATGCATTGGACGCACTGCTGTTAACCTTTAACAACATCAATGCCCTAAGGGAACATATTTTACCTGATGCCAGAATTCATGGTATCGTAAAAGAAGGTGGACTAGCTGCCAATGTTGTTCCTGAGCGTGCTGTTGGCGAATTCTATGTACGAAGCATGAGCCTTGATTACATGGAGGAGTTACAGGAAAAGGTCATCAATTGCGCAAGAGCTGGTGCACTGGCCACAGGATGCAGCATGGAATACGAGCATTATGAAGCCATTTATCATAATCTTGTGACCAACCAAACCTTATCCAAGCACTATGATGGAATCCTAAAAGAAATGGGTATTGAAGTACAACCACCCCGAGAGAGCTTTGGTTCTCTGGATATGGGCAATGTGTCCCAAGTGGTGCCTTCTATCAATCCTTATTTTGGGATTGCAGATCATAGGATAGCTGGCCATACCGTAGAGTTTCGTGATGCTACCTTAACCGAGCTAGCGAAGGAAGGTATGATTACAACTATTGTTGCTATGGTGAAAACGGCTATAGACATGAATGAGGATGATGAGTTCTTCCAAGCCGTACAGGAGGAATTCAAGAACCGGGAGAGATAAATGTATCCAAAGCTTCTCTTATCCTTAGAGGGAATTCAGCAGAATGCCAAAGTCATCAGTGAGCTCTGTGCGCAGCAGGGCATCAGGGTAACCGGTGTGGTGAAAAGCTCTGATTGTAGAGAAAACACCTATTATCCTATCCTTG
>CAMFGQ010000051.1 GCA_945950065.1 uncultured Clostridia bacterium | reverse complement strand
GAAGAAGAACTTGAAGATGCAACCCGCATGGGTGATCTTCTCTCCATTGCCAAGGAAGCAGAGATTGGCCTTCGTCATGATGTACACTCCATGCATGACATTACGGAAGGTGGACTTGTTGGTGCACTCAGTGAAATGGTCTTCGAAAATGGTATGGGCTTTTACATTGATACATCTCAAGTATCCATTCACTCTGTCACCAGAAAGGTCTCAGAGTTCTATCAGATTGACCCCTATCATTTGATTAGTTCCGGTTCGCTTCTTCTCACGCTCCCTAGACAGAATGTAGAGGAGCTTATCGAAGAATTAGATCGAAATGGAATTGAAGCTTCCTGGATCGGTTCTTTCACAGAAGATCCAAGGAAAATCCTTCTCTTTGACGAAGAGATAGAGGTTGAACCAAAAGACGGCGATGAACTCTATAAGGTGATGGGGTAGATCATGAGAGAGATTAATTTTCAGTGTGGCTTTACAAAACATGCCCATGGCAGTGTTCTGGCATCCTTTGGTGAAACCAAAGTCCTCTGTACTGTCTATGCAGAAGAAGGTGTACCCAACTTTAGGCTCAAATCCGAAGAAGGCTGGTTAACGGCAGAGTATTCCATGCTTCCTGGGGCTACCTTTACTCGGAAAAAACGCAGAACCATATCGGGCGAATTAGATGGAAGAACCATCGAAATACAACGCTTTATCGGAAGGAGCCTACGTTCCGCTCTGGATTTTGCTCAGCTTGGCCCCATGACCCTCTATGTGGACTGTGACGTTCTTCAGGCTGATGGAGGTACCAGGACAACAGCAATTTCTGGTGCTTATCTTGCCCTGCGTCTTGCTGTGGACGATTTGATGCAAAAGGGATATCTGAAGAACAATCCTATCCAGAGAAAGATAGCAGCCATCAGCGTAGGAAAGGTAAGCAATGAACTGATTGCTGATCTTAGCTATCAACAAGACAGTAGAGCTCAAGTGGACCTCAATGTCGTCATGGATGGTGAGGGAAACTATATTGAGGTACAAGGTACTGGTGAGAAGGAT
This sequence comes from uncultured Clostridia bacterium, assembly GCA_945950065.1. Taxonomy (GTDB): domain Bacteria; phylum Bacillota; class Clostridia; order Peptostreptococcales; family Acidaminobacteraceae; genus DTU036. The sequence continues at coordinate 8,705 of CAMFGQ010000051.1, read as the reverse complement.
AGCTACAGTAGGGAAGAACTGGATGCCATGTTGGATTTAGCTGCAGCAGAGATCCAGATCATCTTAGAGAAGCAGGAGGAGGCTTATGAAGACTATCGTGGTAGCCAGTCACAACTCTGGTAAGCTCGAAGAGATTCGCTTTATTCTGCGCCACTGGAAGGTTAAGCTTGTGGGACTTGATGAGCTTGGCTTCCACGAGGAGATTGAAGAAGACGGTCTGAGCTTTCGTGAGAATGCTCTGATTAAGGCCAGAGAGATCAGAAAGCATACGGACTTGCCCATCCTCAGTGATGATTCTGGAATGCTTGTGGAGGCACTGGGATGGGGACCGGGGATCTATACGGCTCGGTATGGGGGAGAGATCCCCTTTAAGGAAAAAAGAATCAAAATGCTACAAGAGTTAGAAGGCATAAAAAATAGACATGCTATGTTTGTATGTGAGATTGCCTTTCTTGTAGAGGATAAGGAGTTTACCCAACTTGGTTTATGTGTGGGTGAGGTAGCCCATGAAGAAAAGGGAGAGTTTGGTTTCGGGTTTGACTCTATTTTTTACTACCCACCGCTGAAGAAGACCTTCGGGGAGCTCAAAATGGAAGAAAAACACAGCTTATCCCATCGATGGGATGCACTGATGCGTTTGGAGGAGAAACTTCATGAAGAAGGTATTAGTTATCTCTGATACCCATGGAGATAAAGAGGTGATAAAAGAAGTACAACAAAAAGAGAAGCCTGATGTGACACTACATCTGGGAGATTTTGCGCGGGATCTAGAGGGAGGCTATGCAGTGAAAGGAAACTGTGATGCGTTCTCAAAGGAACCCTTAGAGCGAATCCTAGACATCGAAGGACTTAAGATTCTTATGGTTCATGGTCATGTTGAGGGTGTCAAGGGAAGTTTAGAAGGACTCTTCTATAAAGCAAAAGAGAAAGAAGTAGACATTGCACTCTTTGGTCATACACATCGCCCTTTCGGTGCCGAAGTGGAGGATATCTTTATCTTTAATCCAGGAAGTCTTCGTTTCCCTGCACCAGAAGAAGTGAAGAGCTATTTGGTGTTAGAGATCAAAGAGGGTGAATTTGTACCTCGCTTTGAACAAGTAGAGTAGTTTCAGCCCTGCAAATATATATAAAAAATGTAAAGAATTATCTTGAATATGAAGTTGACAAGAAAGGGTTTCTTCGGTAATATTAATAATGCTGTCGGGGTGTAGCGCAGTTTGGTAGCGCATCTGGTTTGGGACCAGGGGGCCGCGGGTTCGAATCCTGCCACCCCGACCATATTTTTTTATGGCGGCTATCGTCAAGTGGTTAAGACACAGGATTGTGGCTCCTGCATCACGGGTTCGAATCCCGTTAGCCGCCCCATTTAAGTATATTGCGTCCGTAGCTCAGCAGGATAGAGCGATAGCCTCCTAAGCTGTAGGTCGGGGGTTCGAATCCCTTCGGACGCGCCATGGGAAGTTATAGAAATATCCGACCCTGGACAATATTTCGTTTGATAAAGTCATTGGTTTAAATAGACCGATAAAGTAAAGATTAAGTCCGCTGATTCTTTGATCAGTCGGGCTTTTTTGTTGTGTCTGTAATGGTTCATTACAGTGTATCTTCAAGATCGTCTTTTGTGATTGATATGACTTTATCAATCTTTAACGTGTCTTTTAAGCATTTCTCCATAATCTAGACAGATTTTAATTGAACCATATCAATAAATGTGATATGCTTGAAACATAATATGGCAATCATATTTTGAAAGTAACTGTTCCAAGACAAGTGATTACACGTAAACTAAATCTTAATCTAGGAGGAATGAATGGATCTTTTAGTTAGTGTTAACAAGGCGATTGGTAACTTCGTATGGGGACCAGTCATGTTGGTTCTTTTGCTAGGAACTGGACTTTACTTGACAATTCGGACGGGATTTTTCTCTATTACCAAGTTGGGGTATGTTCTTAAAAATACCATCATGACGCTTTTCCAAAAACAAGAGACAAAAGGTGAGGGTGAGATTACACCTTTCCAGGCTGTTTCCACGGCTTTAGCTGCAACAGTTGGTACAGGTAATATTGCTGGCGTTGCAACTGCTATTGCTACAGGTGGACCTGGAGCCGTTTTCTGGATGTGGCTCTCAGCTATACTGGGTATGACCACAAAATTCGCAGAGGTTGTGCTTGCCGTAACCTATCGTGAAAAGACCGAAGATGGACGTTTTGTCGGTGGTCCCATGTATTATCTGCGTGACGGAGTTAAATCTAAATTTTTAGCTGGACTTTTTGCACTTTTAACTGCCTTAGCTGCCTTTGGTATTGGTAACATGGTACAGGCAAACTCTGTTGCTGCTTCTCTTGAGGTTACCTTTAACATTCCAACTCTCGTAACGGGTCTTGTTCTAGGTGGACTTAGTGCCCTGGTTATGATTGGTGGATTAAAACGTATTGCTAGTGTTACAGAGCGACTCGTTCCCATTATGGCAGTGATTTACATTATTGGTAGTATCGTAATTTTGATTACCAACATCAGCAACATTCTACCTTCACTCAAACTAATCTTTGCTTCAGCCTTTACAACCTCAGCTGCAGTTGGAGGTTTTGCGGGAGCAGCGATGAAACTGGCACTCAGACAAGGGCTTGCACGTGGAGTTTTCTCCAACGAGGCTGGTCTCGGTTCTGCACCTATTGCTCATGCCGCTGCAACCACAGACAATGCCGTTCGACAAGGACTATGGGGTGTTTTTGAGGTCTTCATCGACACCATCGTTATCTGTACCATGACAGCACTTGTTATTATCGCTTCAGGTGCATGGAGTAGTGGAGTCTCTGGTGCTGCACTAACCACCATGGCCTTTGACCAATCTCTACCAGGTGGTGGATACATTGTCAGTATCGGTATTGTGCTCTTCGCTTTCTCAACACTGATTGGATGGTCCTACTACGGAGAGCGTGGAGCTGAGTATCTCTTTGGTCCAAAAGTTATTCCTATTTATCGCTTGATCTTTATCCCCTTTATTGTAATTGGAGCAGTTGGAGGACTTGAACTTGTTTGGGAAATCGCTGACACTCTGAACGGGCTTATGGCTATCCCTAACCTTATTGGTGTGGTTGTTCTAAGCGGTACGGTTATTTCCTTGAAGAAAGAATTTTTCAAACAGGAAGGTCTATAGATCTTGAATGAAGCATAGTGGAAGCCCTTTCACGACTCAGGATTATACCTTGGTGTGGAAGGGCTTTTCTCTTGAAAGAAAACTTGAACAGTTTAATGTATGGATATACACTGAAGCTAAGTAGCCTATCTTTCAATGTCTTCTTCCCATGCAGTATGTACTGCATAGGAGTATGATTACAAAGTAAAGCGATTCATTATTGAATTGAGCCTATGGAAAAAAAGTACCTCCAAGTCGAAGCTTGGAGGCATTGATTTGGCGCAGCATAGAGGATTCGAACCCCTGGCTTTCAGATCCGAAGTCTGACGCTCTATCCAGCTGAGCTAATGCTGCATCTTGTTTATTTTAACGCTTTTACTCTGAAAAGGCAATCTTCTTTTTGACTTCCTTTAGGAATGATACCGTGATCAAGGAAAGGAACGAATATGGCAATCCATACAATGCACCTTGTTCCCTCTACCTTTATTAGGATGAAAGAGGGAAGAAAAACTATAGAACTTCGTTTGTATGACGAAAAGAGAAAACAAATAGAGCTAGGGGATAGCATTTGCTTTACATCAACAGAAAGTGGTGAAGAGCTACTGGTTGAGGTCATTGGACTTCATACCTATGCTTCTTTTGATGAGCTCTATGAAACTCTTCCTCTTGAATCTCTAGGCTATACAAAGGAAGAAATGACCCTGGCAAGTGCAAAGGATATGGAGGAATTCTATTCTCCTGAAAAACAAAAAGAACATGGCGTCCTTGCCATTGAGATTCGAGTTATCGCTACAAATACATAAAAAAAGAGCTATGCACTTGACATAGCTCTAAGATAGATTGCCCTTCTTTTGCTCCATATAGAGCTCATAGTAAGCGGCTTTTTTCTTTAACAACTCTTCATGAGTGCCTTGTTCAACTACACGTCCTTTCTCTAGCACGAGAATGTTGTCTGCATGTTGAATGGTGGATAGTCTGTGCGCAATCAGGAGGGTTGTTCTTCCTTTACTGAGTTTTTCGATGCTCTCTTGAATCAAGTTCTCCGTCTCAGAATCAATGCTAGCAGTGGCCTCATCCAACAGGAGGAGTTTAGGATCCCCTGCTAGGGCTCTAGCAAAGCTTAGCAGCTGTCTTTCGCCAGCACTGAGGTTCTTACCACCCTCTTCAAGAGGTTCGTCTAAACCCTTTGCTAGGCGCTCTAACATGTCATGTCCACCTAGATCAAGGAGAGCTTTTTCTGCAATCTCTTTGGTGATCTCAGGTCGTTGTAACTGAATGTTTTCATAGACCGTCCCTTGAAACAAGTAGGGATCTTGGAGCACCATGGCACATTGGGAGCGAAACTTTTGAAGATTTAGGGTGTTCAGGGAAACGCCATCTAAGAGAATCTCTCCTTCTTTATAGGGATAAAAGCCAAAGAGAAGATTCATCAGTGTGCTTTTACCTGAGCCTGTAGCTCCTACAATACCCAAGGTTTCACCAGCAGGTAGCTGGAAGCTTACATCCTTAAGAATGGCCTGATCTTCCTTATATCGGAAGGAGATATGTTCAAAGGCTACATTGCCCTGAAAATTCAATTCACCTTCTTTTTCTTCAAGTAGAGGTACCTTCAGCAACTCCCCAATATGATTAAAAGCTCCCTTGGCACTTTCTAGTTGCCCCATCCTCTGCATGACATTGTTGAGTTGATTAAAGATTTTTCCTGAGTAGTCAATGAGTAGATACATGCTACCAAGACTGAGGGCAGTGCCACGATAATGGCTAAGGCCAAAGACAAGGAGAATGGTTGTGGTCATGAGAAAGCGTAGTAAACCTACTGCATTCCAAGAGGTAAGAGAGTCAAGCCTTGTCATGTCAATGCCTGTAGCATAGAGTCGTTCACTAATGGCTTCATATTCATCAAGGAGATGATGTTCTTTCCCCATGCTTTGCATCAGGCTCATTCCCTGTATGCTCTCGGTGAGGTGTGCATTTACAGCACTGAGTTCTTTACGATAACGTGTATTGTAACCCCTTGCTTTACTGCTATAGACATAGAGAAGCATGGCCATGAAGGGTAGAGGAACCAGTGCTACCAGTCCCAGGCGATAATCTCGTGTAAAGAGAATGCCGTAAATCCCGAGGATGTAAAAGGCAGCCAGCACCATCTGAGCAAGAACAGTTTGAAACAAAATCCGCACATCGTTGCTATCATTCACCAGCCTCGAGACAAGATGTCCTGATGGATGATGATCAAAATAGCTCACAGGAAGGCTCTGAATCCGTCTAAACAGTGCCTGTTGGAGATTTCGAGCAATGGCATTGGCACATTTTTGGAAACCATAGACCGATAGATAGGATAATACAGCCCCTAGTAGTGCTCCAAAGAGATAGACAGAGAGCAGGATAAAGTAGCGTCTCGGATCTTTTGCACCTATTCCTTCTAGGAGTTCTTTATCCAAAAGATGAGCTAGCACGATGGGAGCACTAAGCTCCACCATCACGGTAAACACGGATAAGAAGAAGCTGGTAATGAAAGCAACTTTTTCTTTTAGGGCTAAGGGTAAGAGAAATTTACGCATTCTTACCTCCTTGGCGTTGCCATTGTCTTGCATACCAGCCATCCTGTTGCAGAAGCTCCTCGTGGGTGCCCCGCTCAGTGATGCGGCCTGCTTGCAAGACAAGTATTTCGTCACAGTTCACCACCGCACTGAGTCGGTGGCTCACCAAAAGTAGAGTCGTGGTACGAGGTAGCCTTTCTAGGCTCTTCTCAATATGACTTTGAGTGAGATTATCAACAGCGGAGAGCGTATCATCCAGCAGTAGCATCTTTGGTCTACGGTAGAGGGCTCGAGCTAGGCTCAAGCGTTGCTTTTGTCCACCGGAGAGATTGATGCCACCTTCACCCAAAATGGTATCCAGTCCATCAGGCATTTCTTTTAAGTCAGGTAAAAACCCTGCCATATCCAGACATTCCATCAAATAGGGCGTCTCTTCATCACCAAGGAGAATGTTCTCCTTTAGGGTCTTTGAGAAGAGGGTATGCTCCTGGGGAACATAACCTAGACCTTTTCGGTAGTTATCTAGATCAATCTCACTAAGAGGCTCACCGCTGAGGGTGATGCCTGAACTGATGGGATAGAGCCCAAGCAGTTGGCGAAGGAGTGTTGTTTTACCTGAACCAATGGGTCCAACTACACCCAATCGTTTTCCCTGTGGTAGCTCAAGATCAATTTCCTGAAGATGGCTATCCTCCTCTTCATAGGAGAAATTCAGTTTTGTAAACTTGATCTCATTTCCTGGCAAAGCCATACCACCTGCAGGCAGGGGCTCATCACTAAAGTGAAGTAGTTCTTCAATCCTTGCCCAGCTGGTCTTGGCTTGTTGATTAACAGCCATGTATTCTCCGAAGGCCATCATTGGCCAAGAGAGAAGACCAAGATAAAGGTGAAAACTCAGAAGTTGCCCCAGGCTAAGGTCGCCCTTTGCAAGGAGATCCGCCCCAAAGGCCATGGCTAGAAAGAAGCTCATGGCAGGAATGGCTCTTCCCGTTAGACTGAAATAGGAAATAAAACGGGAGACTTCATCCTTGTCTTTTCGTAATTCCTCACTCACTTGACTTAAAGCCTCAACTTGTGTGTCCTCTCGGGCATAAGCTCTTAAGACTCTTAATCCCTTTGCATGAGCCAGGACCAGAGCACTGAGCTCATCCATGCGTTTTTGTGAACGCAGAAAAGCCCTGTCGATACCCATTTCTAAGTACTTGGCTAAAAAGATCAGTAGAGGTAGAGGGAGAATACTAATGAAGCTCAGCTTCCAAGAAAGCCTAAACATAAAGAAGAGGATGGTAGCAGGATAGAAGGTGCTATCAAGCAGGGCCATCATACCAAAGCCTGTATAATCTCCAATGCTAGACACATCACTTGTAGAGCGAGCCATAATGGAGCCTGTGGAGTGATGATGGAAGAAGTAGGGGTTCTGGCCTACCAGTTTGTCCATGATGGCTTTTCGAACCATATGCATGGCTGCATTGGCAGATGAAAAGAGATTAAAGTCAGTTATATAACCTAATCCATAATTAAGAAAGCTTAATCCAAAGAGAAGAAGGATCAGCTTTAGAAATTGGTCATAGTGAAGACTTTCATTGGCCAGTCCATCACGAATAACTCCAATTAAATGTGGAGGTGCTAAGAACAGCACATTCATGATGATCATTGACACAAATGCAATGAGATAGGCTTTTTTGTATTTTTTATAGAACCATGATAAAGATGAAAACAATGAGAACATGGAGCTCCTTTCTTACAAGAAAAAAACGCCCTCACGGCGTGGATTCTCGTCGTTGGGTTGGGCTCCTAACCGACCAAATGGTAGGAAAGGAGGAGGTAAATTGTATGAGTTGATTGTTGTAAAAACTTGAACATGGTTTTGCCTCCTTTCATAAGATACTTAACCTTAGCATGCTAGGGAAACATTGTCAATGATTTGGGAAAGAATGGGCTCAGATGACACGAAGAAGTAACAAAAACACAAGGAAAAACAGAAAAAAGCAGAAAGAAAGCATGCAAATTTTCTTTCATCTCTTTACAAATCCCAAAGGATGTTGTATGATTAATTTATCTTTCGATGTACCAATACAAGCCTATTTTTACATTCGATGTAGAAATGGGCTTTTCATTTTGTGTCATGAAAGTAAATATTTAGAGGAGGTTTCTTTCATGAATAAAGGAACAGTAAAATGGTTTAACGCTACAAAAGGATATGGTTTCATTTCCAGAGAAGACGGTGGAGAAGACGTATTCGTACACTTTTCAGCTATCCAAGGTGAAGGATACAAAGAACTTCACGAAGGTCAAAAAGTAACATTTGATCTTGAAGAAGATAGCCGTAGCGGTAAAGGCGAGCGCGCTGTAAACGTTCGCGTTGATGCTTAAGCCATACTGAAAAAAGAGCTTGCTCCCACAAAGGGCAAGCTTTTTTCATGCCCAAATCCTGGTTTTGCTTGTACCCAATGTGAAGGAAGGATTCTTCAACACAGAAAAGCACTGGATTACTTGAAGAAGTCAAGCTTTGCTTTGTCGACTAATTAGACTCACTATGGTATCATCAAAAGCATAGAGAAGGAGGCTTTAGACGAGGCTATGGCAATCTATGCACTCATCGTTGCCGGTGGAAAAAGCCGGCGCATGGGCGAAGGAATCAACAAACTTCTTTTGCCCTTGCGGGGAAAAACAGTTATTGAAAACAACATTGATCTTTTCTTAGAAGAAAAAGGTCTTGAAGGCATTGTGGTAGTCACCAGTGATCCTTTTATCCGTGAACTTGCTCAAGATAGAGGATGTCTTGTCGCTCCCAGTGGAGAAGAACGTCAGGATTCAGTGATGAATGGACTTGAACTCCTGGCACAGGACGACTATGTGCTCGTTCAAGATGGTGCCAGACCCTTTTTAACCAAGAACTCTCTGGCAAGTTGTATGGCCATGGCAGAGGAAGGAAAGAGCTTTATTTTAGGAATTCCTGTAACGGATACACTGAAGTTGGTGAAAGACGGAAAAGTTCAACGTACTCTTTCCCGTGAAGATCACATTTT
>CAMFGQ010000050.1 GCA_945950065.1 uncultured Clostridia bacterium | reverse complement strand
AAAACACCATGTAGAAAGGAGATATCGTGCTTCGTCATTTTAGAAAACGGATCGGACTGTTGCTTCTTGTGCTTGTCTTACCACTAATTACCTACCGTCTGTTACTCGATGTGAACTTGTCGATCAGTATCTTTTTTGGCTTGGTATATCTTCTTGTTTTACCTGATGTACTGCTTGATCCTCGTATCCCTAAAACATTGCGGAGAATCTTCTTCTATGTCGTGGGATGTGGGGGACTTGCCCTTTGCTACTCACTGTTTCGCTTCTGCAGCATTTTTTATGCACTGGTCTTTCTCCTGATTGTTGTGCTCCTTAGTTTACCACTAAGAAAAGATAACTCCTGGAAGAGAGTAACCAAGGCCCATTAACTTTATGCCTTCGAGGTGACCTTTTAAGAAACCTCCCTCGCTTTGTCAACATCTTCTTAGCAGAGGAGCCCATACATAGAGACATAGAGTGTCTCCTTACCCATACTTTATGCTTCATCCAACATCCCTTCTAGAGTGGGCTCCTCTGCCACTTAAACCAAACCTGCTGGTCTATACTACTTTCTTCAATGGACGACCCATTGCAATGTGAGGAAAAGAAATGAAATCCTTTAAATTTATTTTTGCTTTTATCCTTATTCCCTCTTTGGCCTGTTCCTTTGGTGCTTGTTCCCAACAACAAGAGACCCTTACTGTAGCGAAACCCCTGGAAACAGAAGTTGTTGAAACTCATGAAGCTGAAGCTCCAACAGATGGATTTAAGGCCATGACTTTCCATGAACAAAAGGAAGCTGCAAAAGATAAAAAGCTTATCCTTGTAGAAATCTGCTTAGAACAAGGCGTAAACAAGGAAATTGAGTCAAGCAAATCCTTTAAGAAAATTCTAGAAGGCGTTACATACCAAGGAGAGCTTGATGAGTATGAACAAAAGCGAATGACCTATGAAAGTGCAGAAATGGTCCAACTGTTCTATCGAGGGGAGATGACTCCAGTAGAGTAGATTGTTTTACTGCTGAAAGAGAAAAAGATCTCTATGAGCATAAGAGATCTTTTTTCCATTTTAGTTATTCTATTCTTCTATTTTCCTTGTATCTCCTTGAGATCCTCAAGAACAAGCTGTGCGTGTCCCTTGGCTTTGACTTTTCGATACTCCTTAATAAGTTCTCCTTCTGGATTAAAGAGAAAGGTGGATCTCTCTACACCCAGAAAAGTCTTCCCATAGAGTTTCTTGTTCTTCATCACATCAAAGCTCCTGTGAGCATCTTCCTTGGGATCACTCAGTAGCAGGATATCTAAATCCTTCTTGTTGATGAAGTTTTCATGACTCTTTAGCCCTTGTCGACTCACTCCAACAACTCTTGCATTGAGCTTTTCAAATTCATCCTTTAATTCCGTAAAGTCCACTGCCTGCACGGAACAACCAGGTGTATTGTCCTTTGGATAAAAGTAGAGGACAAGGTACTGTCCTTTAAAGTCTTCCAGCGACCATTTCTTTCCATCACTTCCGTCTAAATAAAATTTCATCTCTTACTCTCCTCCCTTGGTATAGGCGTGTAAAGAGTCCCTCACTGACCAGGACCGCAAGTAGTATACAGAGATAACCCATGGACATCCTTAGATTAAGTGGATCCCCAAAGAGAAGTACTCCACAGAAGGTACCAATGGGAGCTTCTAAACTAAGAAGCACCGATGCCCGATTGGCTGAGGTAAACTTTTGGCCTGTGGTCTGTAGCATATAGGCAATAAAGGTACCTACTATTCCTATATAGGCAATGGCCAGCATACTCTGTTGATTCATTGCTGTAAAACTACCTAAAAGCAGTGCAGAAGCAACAGAAAGCACTGCGGTTACCCCAAGTTGTATAAAATTCAAATGCAACGGTCTCTCGTCTTTAACATACTGGGTGGAGATGACCATGTGTAGAGCCACAAAAAAAGCCCCCAAAAGGAGAATCAAGTCTCCCTTTTGTAGACTTCCAAAGCCTCCTGGATTCATCAGCCACACCCCGAAGACACTGAGGATGGCCGCAAAGATGCTGTGTATGCCCGGTGCTTCCTTTCGATAAAGCCAGTCAAGAAAAGGGACAAAGATGACATAGGTACCCGTTAAGAAGGCTGTTTTGGAAGTATTGGTGAGGCTCTGACCCAAAAGTAAAAGGTAGAAGAAAATAAACATCATCAAGCCGAGAAGGATTCCTTTTTTTACTGTCTTTTGGGTAAGTCCTTTTTTGTTGCGCAGAACCAGTGGCAAAATACACAAGACACCAATGATAAAGCGTAGTGCTTGAATCTGTAAAGGATTCATTCCGCTTTTCAGGGCAATCTCGATGGCTGCATAGCCAATGCCCCAGAAAAAGCTGACGCCCAGTAGTGAAATTTCGCCTTTATACTTGTGGATCAATTCTTAGCCTCCAAAATGTAGTATCCGCCCTTTTTATCCAGTGTGTTGACCTCATCATAGATGCTCTCAAGCTTTTCTTTTGCACTTTTCATCCCCTGCTTTTTTTGAATCACAATGAGAAGTCTGCCACTGGGAGTGAGATGCTCCTTGGCATCTTCAAAAAGTTTGTAGATGACTTCCTTTCCTCTACGAATGGGAGGATTAAGAAGGATTGCATCATAGTCTTCATGAATTTTTGAAAAACCATCGGATGTAAAGACATTTCCTTTGGCATGGTTTCGTGTTAGGTTTTTCCGTGCCAAATCCAGTGCTCTCTCATTGACATCCACCATGTCGCAGATGATCTTTCGATGAAGATAGACCAGCACACCAACAGGGCCATAGCCACAGCCCAGATCAAGAACTTTACCCTCCAAACTCTCCATGGAGGTTTTAAGGAGTAGATTGGTTCCATAATCTAACTTGCTCTTACTGAAGACCCCGTGATCCGTAATGAAAGGATAGGCTTCCCCTTCATAGTAGAGGGTGATTTCCTTTGGTTCACTGGGGGTATTGGGATTTTCTGTATAATAATGTTCCATTATTTTTTCCTCTTAAATGCCGCTAAATGAAAGAATAGTCCAGGTAGACAGAGTTCGGAAAACTTTACTTCTCTGCGCTGTCCCCAGGTGGAAAAGATCAGGACATCTCCCTTGATTCCACTGACTACCATGTAGTGATTCCCATAGGGAGAAACACCAGGAACGCCAAGCACTGCTAACACGGGCAGCTCTCCCCGATGGAGGGCTTTTCGGATTTCCACAAGAGCTCTTTTACGCATAAAGAGCTTTCTTCTCCCCTGGAGATGTACCCCCCGCAAGTCTAAAAATTCAAGGGTTCTTCTATACCAATGGGTAAAACTAATCATGCCATAGGTATTTTCGGTGGTACTGGGATTATAAAAGTGAAGAGGCGATAGCCAGTAATAGAGGGCTGTCGCCACCTGCATATATTCGTCTTTACTCATGTTCTGTCGATCTGAAAAATAACTATAGAGATTGGCAGAAGCGATGACACCACAGCCACCTGCTGCCCATAGGCTTTTAGAAAACCAAGCCTGATTTCCTCCATAGGATCCTTCAATTGTGGGGAACTTGACTTCCATTTTTCCTCCTGTGGATGACTCTGGATATCCTGTGGATAATCTCCTTCTCTTTTTCCTTGATATCATCCTCTTTTACAAAGTTATCCACACTATCCACAGCTTATCCACAGTTTAGCCTGTTGATTAAAGGGATAACCCTGCTTGTGCATTGAGATCCAGACCTGCTGTTTCTCCTTTTTGGAGTTGGTAATAACCTGCTCCTGCAATCATTGCTCCATTGTCGGTACAGATGGATAGTGGTGGAAAAAATACCTTTGCATTGAGGTCTTGCATCATATGACGCAGACGTTCATTAGAGGCCACACCACCTGCAATGACAACCTTATTGTGGCTGGTTTGCACCAGTGCCTCAGCGAGTTTTTCCTTCACAATGGTGAAGACCATATCTTGAAAAGAAGCTGCCATATCTGCTTTTTCTCGTTGACCAGGCTCAAGCTTATCATAGAGATTCTTAACAGCAGACTTAATTCCCGAGAAAGAGAAGTCTAAGGAGCCTTTTTCTAACATGGTTTTAGGCAAGGAATACCTTGCCTGTCCTTTTTTAGCAAGCTTTTCTACCTGTGGTCCTCCTGGATAGGGTAATCCCAGGATTCTTGCCACCTTGTCAAAGGCCTCTCCTAAAGCATCATCACGTGTACCACCCAGACAACGGTAGTCACCATAGTCTACGACATCATAAAAGTGGCTATGACCACCAGAGAGAATCAGGGCTAAAAAGGGTGGCTTAAGCTCAGGGAAAGCCAGATAGTTTGCAGCCACATGTCCGTCCAAGTGATGGACAGCAATCAGGGGTTTCTCTAAAGCATAAGCTAGTCCCTTGGCATAACTTACACCCACAAGTAGGGGACCAATCAGTCCTGGGCCCTGAGTTACTGCTACGCCATCGATTTCTTCGAAGCTCTTACCTGCTCGTTTTAGTGCTTCCTCTACCACAGCATCAATGCGCTCCACATGACTTCGTGATGCGATTTCTGGAACCACACCACCATAAGGCTGATGAATGGGGATTTGTGAATGAATCACACTGGAGAGCAGGCTTCTGCCATCTTTTACTAGGGCTGCTGCTGTTTCGTCACAGCTGGTTTCAATTCCTAAAATCAGCATCCTTTTGCCTCCAGTCGTTGCTTCGCCTCAGCTTCTCGTAGATAGATGGGGCGAAGATCTCGTGTTGCCTTGCCTTCTTGATAGGCCTGAATCACTCCCTTTGCCAGCTCTTTTGCTGGCAGAAAGCGATGGTTCTTCAATGCTTTTGCATCTTCATGGAAATTCTCTAACTTTTCACCAATGAAAAGAATTTCTTCCTTACTGCCACTGGCTTTCAGTTCTTCTATAAGTTCAAGAAAGGGTCCATTAAAGGCTTCCTTTTCAACCACTCCATAACTGGCACCGTAAACATTGCCTCGTCGTGCGTCCATAAGAGGAATGCGGATTTTCCCTTCATAGGGATAGATTCTTGAAAGGAGGCTATCTACACCATAACAGGGGATTCCACTTCCTTTTGAGAGTCCTAATGCCGTTGAAAGACCAATGCGTATACCAGTAAAGCTACCTGGGCCAAGGGAAACCACGATTGCATCCATGTCTTGTAGAGAATAAGAAAGGCTCTCCAGGGCACGATGAACCAGGGGCATAAGTTCCCCTGCGTGTCCATAGCTGGTGGTTGTTTCAAAACTATGGTACTGGCCATCGTAGATACAGACGCTACAGACAGAGCTGACCGTATCAAATGCCAAAATCTTCTCGTGTGCCAAAGCGTACCTGCCTTTCTTCTCCAGGTCCTTCAATGATTTCGAGACACTGGGCGTTTTCTGGTATCAGTTCAAGGCCAATCTGTGGCCATTCAATCACAATTTTCCCTGGGCGCTGAAAATACTCTTCAAAACCCAGTGCATAAAGTTCTTCTTCATCATCAATACGATAGAGGTCCATATGATAAAAGACCCCATCCTCATAGGGATGTTCTTCCACAATGGAAAAGGTAGGGCTTTTAATGTCCTGAATCCCTAAAGCCTCACCATAGGCCTTGGTAAAGGTTGTCTTTCCAGCACCTAATTCCCCTAAAAGAAGAAGAACGTCTATATTTTTTTCTGCCAATTCCTTGGCATATTGGTTCATTTCACGCATATTGTTTATTTTCATCATTCACCTTCTACTACTAGACTACTCCAAGAGCATACAGGAGTCTATAGATTATGATCAGTACCGTCATATGAAGCGGATAGAAAAGATAGGCTGTCCATTTGTGCAAGCTTACATAAGGTAGTCTGTGTTCATAGAGGAGTAGAGGTAGAGCAAGGAAGCTTCTCCACTGGAAAAAAAGACCCTGTAAGAGTAAAAAATGATTGCTTTGCAGTTCTCTCCAAAAAAGTCCAATGGCTTTTTCTACAAGCAATGGATAACCATACCATGTAAAGATTGTTGATAGACTTCCATAGATGCTAAGACATAGATACCCAATTCCTATGTCCACAGGACTGTTGACCAGATAAAAGAGCACACTCATAAGAATGCCATAGCTTCCGTAACCAATGGAAAAATCAGCATACCATAGTTCAAGAGCGTCGGGTAAAAAGATCAACAGAACAGCAGGTAGGAGATAGGCCTTCTCTTTTCTTCCTTTTTCCAAAAGACTTAATACAAGAAAACTCAAGACAAATTGGGCAATCTGGTTAAAGGCGTAGGGTCTCCAAACCAACTGTGGTGTTAGAAAGGAGTAGGGAAGCTGGCTAAGCACTGCAAAGAGAAGGAGCCTTTTAAAATAGGCCTTACGATTTGAAGTATGGATAAAACCCTTGGTTAAACTCCACGCAAAAATTGGAAAGGCGACTCGTCCTATGGATCTAAAGAGGTCTATATCAGGAAAAAAGAGAAGTCCAATATGATCAAGGAGCATGGTAAGCATTGCAATGTAGATCACCATGCCATTTCGTCTGTTTTGCATCCCTCTCTCCTTTTTGTTCTAGTGTAGCACAGAGATGAGTCATCTAACAGAGGATTCCACCAAATACAAGCTCTGTTTCCAAGCCCTCTTCTCTTTGCTATACTGGGAGAAAAGGAGGTAGTATGAAAACTCCAGTAATACGCCTTTTAGATCAAAAGAAAAAAGCCTATACACTCCATACTTATTCCATAGAGGATGGGCTTCTCGATGGCAAATCAGTTGTGAAAAAGCTCAATGTGAAGGAAGAAGACCTCTACAAAACTCTGGTCTTACAAGGATCTAGCCATAAGGTCTATGTATTCTTAGTTCCTACATCAGAAGAGCTCAACATGAAGAAAACTGCTGCTCAGCTTGGTGAAAAGAAAGTATCTCTTCTTCCCCTTAAAGAACTCAAACAGCTGACGGGCTATGAGAAGGGTGGATGTAGTCCCTTAGCCATGAAAAAGGCTTTTCCTGTCTACCTCCCAGAAAGCAGTCGAGATAAAGATAGTATCCTTATCAATGGAGGTGCCCTTGGACTTAGTGTAGAGCTATCTCCAAAGGTGTTAGATGAACTCCTTGAGCTTCATCATTATGATTTGTAGTGTAAATGAAAGAATCCCGCTTTGGAAGTGGGATTCTTTTTCCTTATAGTTTTTGTTTTTTCCTTACCAGGTTCTTGCCCCGGCCTTTCTGAACTCGCCTACAGTTGCTGCTTGGGCGTTAATTCCACCATCCACATTCATCAGCTGACCTGTCACATACTCACTCTCATCCGAGGCTAAAAAGACTGCCAAATAACCGATGTCTTCTGGTGCACCATAACGATTCACAAGAATGTTGTTCGTAAAGATATCAATCAAAAGATCAGGTAAAAAGTCTTTGTTTTCTGGAGTAACGATCAGACCCGGACGAATACAGTTACATCGGATGTTTTCTTTACCATACTGGACGGCAGTGGACTGCGTAAGGAGATTAACCCCTGCTTTTGCAGAAACATAGGCAGCTGTCCCAAGGTCGCCAGCATGAGAAGCCATGGAACCTATGTTGATGATGGAGCCTTTCCCATTCTTTCGCATATGTGGAATGGCTTCTTTTGTTGCTACAAAGACACTTCTTAAGTCACTCTCCATAATGTCATCCCACATCTCAACCGTTAGTTCTTCAATGGTTCCATCTGGCAAGGTTACATTGGCAGCATTGTTGACAAGAACATCCAGTTTACCATAGAGATCCACTACACCTTGAACAAGTTCTTTGATGGACTCGGGCTTAGAGATATCACTATAGAGATAACTCGCTTCACCACCTTCTTCTTTGATTGCATCGACGACTGTTTGTCCCTTTTCTTCGCGCCTACCCGTGACAACAACCTTGGCACCTTCCTTTGCAAAGAGTTTTGCAATACCGATACCAATGCCACTTGTTGAGCCTGTAACCAGGGCTACTTTACCTTCTAGTCTTCCAATGATGACTCGTATAATCCACTAACTGGATTATACGAGAAATCATATCTAAAAAAATCACTACACTACTCTGTCTCATTCTATCTCTACTTCTCTTTATCAGTAGATACTCTCCCAGTGCAAAGGAACTGAAGGAAGAAGATACAGCGAAAAACACTGAGACCACAACCACCGAAGTAAAAGAAGAAAAGACCAGTACTGAAAAGGTAAAGATTGAGTTCTGGTATGGCTTGGGTTCTGTTGCAGGCGAAACCATGGAAGAATTGATTGCAGAATTTAACGCTTCCCAAGACAAAGTGGAAGTACAAGGTATCCAGCAACCAAGTTACAGCGATACTTTGCAAAAAGTACAGGCTGCCCTTGCTGCAAACAAGCCTCCAGCTGTCTTTATCACCGATGTTATGGCTACCCTAGCCGAAAAAGAAATTCTTTCACCTCTTGATGACTACATGGATGAAAGAACCCCCTTGGATGATTATCTTGATGTTTTCATGGAACCTGCAAGAATTGACGGCAAAACCTATGCCTTCCCTTCCTATGGAACGACCCAGGTCATCTACTACCGTAAAGATCTTCTAGAAGAGGCTTCCATCGATCCTAAGGAAATGTATTCCTCTTGGCAAAATGTCTTTACCTACTCCAAACAACTTCAAGAAGATGGAATTGTGGAGTTCGGTCATCTGCCCATGTGGGGAAGAGATAATCTTGTAGATATGGCACTGAGCAATGGTGGACAAATCCTCTCTGATGACAAAAAGACCGTTCTCATCGACTCCCCAGAGTGGATCGAGACCTGGGATTTTGTGAGAAAGCAGATCTTTGAAGAAAAAACGACCTTGATTGAATCGGGTGGACAAGGTTGGGAGTATTGGTACCGCACCATCGACAATGTGATGAACGGCAAAGCCATTCGTTACACGGGTTCATCAGGAGAAAAAGGTGACCTTGACTTCACAAAAATCGATTCTACGGTTCAACCCGGCTTTGGAAGCAATGATCCTCATCCCATTGCTGGTGGTCTCTATCTGGCTGTACCTGAGATCGCCTCAGACGAACAAAAAGCTGCTGCCTATGAGTGGATCGCTTTCTTTACAAGTCCAGAAGTCTCTGCTCGTTGGTCACAAAAAATTGGCTACATCCCTGTCCGAAAATCAGCCATGGAAGTAGAAAGCTACAAAACCTTTATTGAAGACAACCCCTATGCTGGTATTCCTTATCAACAGGCTCTTACAGCTAGCCCACGCTTTATTGATCCTACTGGCGGAAAAATCTTTGATGCACTGAACATTGCTGCAGATCGCATTGAGCTTGAAAATGTTCCTGCTGAAGATGCTCTAAAAGAAGCAAAAGAGGCTGCACAAAAGGCCCTTGATGAAGTCAATAATCAATAGAAAAAGAGCCATCATGGCTCTTTTACCCCATATGAAAGGATATCTATGAAGGATAAACTCTATCAAGAAATTTTGAAACTGAATCAACCCTTCACCTTCACCATCCCCAAGGAAAGCATTGGTTTTCGACTGGTTCTCTTGTCTGATATAGGGATTCCTTGGAATCTACTGCTCTATACCGATGAAAATAAACTGGTGGGGCAAGCCATGAGCTTCAATGTAGAAAAAGAGCTTTGGATTGGACCAGAGCTCCTCTACACCAGCCCCTACTGTCTTCCACTCAAGGAGGAGAGAAACTTTTCTCTCTACAATCTTCCTATGGCAGACTATCCAGAGAATTTCCCCGAAATGAGGGTGGAGGTGATTAGCTATGAGACGAGAGATGCTTGGATTAAGGATTTTCCTCTTTCTCTACTTCAGTCTAGACAAGAGGCCACCTTAGAGTATTGGATCGATGAGAGTCAACACAGTAGTGAACTTACCTTCTTTGAAATGAAAAAGATTCCGGCCAAACACCAGCGTGGTAC
>CAMFGQ010000049.1 GCA_945950065.1 uncultured Clostridia bacterium | reverse complement strand
TTCTCCTCTATGGCGTAGGAAGACAGTTTAGCCTTTCCTTGCAGCTCTTTTTTTCTCAGTTTACCCAGGTGGTGGCTCGGGGGCTTTTGGTAAAACCTCTCTTTGAGTATCTAGATCAGAAAGTGGAGAGAGGGGTCCTTCTTCTTGTCGACGATGTGAAAGAGGCCATAGAGCAAGCGAAAAAAGGGCTGCATTTTAGGGGGGAGAAGGTTTCTTTTCACTATCCTACATCGAAAAGACTGATTCTAGAGGATTGTGACTTTGATATCGAACCAGGAAAGATTACGGCAATCGTCGGACAAAATGGTGCAGGGAAAACCACGCTGATGAAGCTCCTCTGTGGTTTTTATCCACCGACAAAGGGCAAGATCTACCTCAATGGCGTAGACATTGAGAGATTTCCCAAAGAGGTCTATCGAGAACTCCTTTCACCGACTTTTCAAGATTTCTCTTTGCCACCCCTGAAAATCTCTGAGATTCTCTCCTGTAAAAAAGTGGACAAGGAAATTGAGGACAGAGAAGGACTCCAAGCTGCACTGGAGGAGGTGGGCATGGAGAGGTGGGTTTCTTCCCTAAAAAGAGGTATGAACACCTATCTCAGTCGACATCTGTATGAAGATGGTGTCCTCTCTTCGGGTGGACAAGCACAAAAGCTTGCTCTTGCCAGAAGCCTCTACCGTGGAGGTGAGATGATGCTTCTTGATGAACCTACAGCAGCTCTTGACCCAAGAAGCGAAGAAGAAATCTTTAGCATGATGCTTGAACTGGTCAAGAATAAAACAGGACTCTTTATATCCCATAGACTGAGTTCAACACGTCATGCTCATCGTATTCTTGTCATGGATCAGGGGAAGGTAGTTGAAGAAGGAAGCCATGAGGAACTGATGTTAAAGGGTGGGTTATACGAGAGGATGTATACAGTTCAAGCCCAGAGGTATCAGTAGGGACCTCAACAGATTGATGAAAGCCATCATTTAAACAAGCGTGGATAGGGTAAAAGGAAGCAAAAGGAGGCTGCAATGAATAGTTGGCATGACATTGATCCGAAATATACTGAAAAAGATTTTTTAGCCATTATCGAGATTACAAAAGGGAGTAAAGTAAAATATGAGCTGGACAAAGAGACGGGGCTATTGAAGCTGGATCGTATTCTCTATACCTCCACCCACTATCCCGCAAATTATGGCTTTATTCCAAGAAGCTATGCTAGAGATCTGGATCCACTGGATGTGCTTCTCATTAGCTCGGAACCGATTCTCCCTCTGACCCTGGTTCACTGTAAGCCCTTAGGTGTGATTCGTATGAAGGACAGTGGTTTTGATGATGAAAAAATCATTGCTGTAGCCCTTGATGATCCTAGTTTTAGTTCTTATCAAGACATTTCAGAACTGCCTGAGCATTTGTTTAGTGAAATGCAGCATTTCTTTGAAGTCTATAAAGCACTAGAGGGAAAAGAAACAGCTGTTGAAAGTCTAGGGACCAGGGAAGATGCGGTGGAGATTATTCAAGATGCCCTTGATCGTTATCGGGAGAAATTTGGAAAAGCAGAAGAGCTTTAGTAGTCCTCTGTGGACTTATGAAGATGAAACTCTGCTCCTTTGTAGCTTAACATCCCTTCCTTTTGGAGTTTACTTAAAAGTGAAGAGAGAGCAGAACGATCCATGGCAAGATAATCAGCAAGCTGTTGTCGATTATATGGGAGCTTAAAGCTGCTTCCCTGCAGGCTTGCTTGTTCAGAAAGAAAGCTTAGGAGTTTTTCTCTTGAGCTTCTTTTTGTGATGTGGTGAAGTTTTGAGGTGAGAAAGAGATTCTTCTTTGACAAAATAAACAGCAGATTCTCCCGCAGCTTCTCGTGCTCAAGAACCTTATCCAGAGGTAGAAAGAGGATTTTAGCTGGGCTTTTGGCCACCACACTCACTTGAAGCTTTTCTTTAGCCAGAGCGTAACTCTCACCAAAAAAATCCCCCTCTGCTAAACGGGTTAAGAGATGTTGACCTCCCCAATAATCATAACGTAGAAGATGAACCTCTCCACTGAGAATGGTGGCAATGCTATTGAGTGAATCACCTTGTGAGAGGATCTCTTCTTCCTCTTCATAGGTTTTTATTTGACCAGAGAGTTCTTGAATCAGTTCCTCTGGATGATCGATGGATTTGAAAAGAGCATTCATTTATTTCCTCCTGTGTTGTAAAAACAACATACCCCAAAAGGTAGTCATGTTAAACTCTAGATGATCAATAAAAAAGGAGAAAACAATGATTCGAAAAATTATTAAAATAGATGAAGATAAATGTGTAGGCTGTGGTCTCTGTACAAAAGCCTGTCAAGAAGGGGCCATTGGTCTTGTGGATGGAAAGGCAAAACTCCTAAGAG
The DNA here is from genome assembly GCA_945950065.1 of uncultured Clostridia bacterium. Lineage (GTDB taxonomy): Bacteria > Bacillota > Clostridia > Peptostreptococcales > Acidaminobacteraceae > DTU036. The sequence goes on along the minus strand of CAMFGQ010000049.1, from coordinate 7,580 downwards.
ATGATTACTGTGATGGACTGGGAAACTGTCTTCCTGTTTGTCCTACAGGTGCTATTTCCTTTGAAGAAAGAGAAGCCCTAGCCTATGACGAGAAGGCTGTAGAAGAGAAAAAGAAAGCAGAAGCAGCTTCCTGCGAAGGAGGTGGATGTCCTGGTAAGGCAGCGAAAACACTCCAAACAAAACCAGCGGGTGGTTGTCCTGGAAGCATGTCCAAAACACTACCCTTAAGGGCTCAACAAGTTCAGCCTAAAACCAACAATACCCAAAGTGAACTCAGACAATGGCCTGTTCAGCTAAAACTGGCACCTGTTAAGGCAGACTTCTATACAGATGCAAAGCTTCTTGTTGCAGCAGATTGTTCAGCTTATGCCATGGGCAACTTCCATGATCAGTTTATGAAGGGAAGAGTCACACTGATTGGTTGTCCTAAACTGGATGCAGGTGACTACAGTGAGAAGTTAGCAGCGATCCTCATGGAAAATGATGTAAAGAGTTTACAGCTTGTTCGCATGGAAGTACCTTGCTGTTCTGGCCTTGAAAAGGCTGTCAGAGAGGCTATGCGTATCAGTGGAAAAATCATTCCCTGGCAGATAACGGTACTTTCAACCTCTGGAGAGGTCCTCGATCAGTCCTAAGAGAAAAAGAGATGATTGCAAAATCGGTTCAAGGGAACCGATTTTTTACTTCCTAGAGATGCTTCTCTTTTTCTTTTAGCATTGCTTCCAGTTCTTTGATTCGACGGATCTGCTCCATGTTCTTTTGCCATGTATCCGTAACATCACGCACAATGGCAGCAACATACTTTACCTGTCCATGGATGACTTCTGCACTAATGCGAAACGCAATGGAAAGTCTCCTTCCATCTTTATGGGTAGCAGGGACAGCCATGGTGTGGCCACGCTCATACTTGGACTGACCTGTTTCAACATACTTAAGAAAGGCCTCCGTATGGCGCTTGCGTAGTTTTTCAGGAACAATGTTATCTAGATGCTGTCCCATCATTTCTTCTTCTGTATAGCCAAAGGTTTCGGTTGCACCTCGGTTCCAATAGACCACCAGATCCTTTTCATCCAGGACGATGATGGCATCAGGGGAGTCTTTTATCAATTGTTCAATGTTCATGATTTACCTCCTCATTAACTCATGCATACCCAGATTAAGAGGGATAAGCAGGTCGAGAGAAAAGAAAGGACATAGTAAAAAAGACAAGAGGGAAGTACCCACATAAACTGAAGAGCTCCCATGAAAACACTGTCATCGGGCTCTCGAGAAGAAATAATTGATGCATTCCATGTTTTAAAGGTTGTATAAAGTTATTCTAGGGTAACTATAGCCTTGACTTGAATCAATAGATGATGGAGGAAAAGAATGGAAATGATCAAGGTTCATGACACTGGTTATGTGCGACTGGTTGATACACTGGGAAGTGATTTAACCCCTGTCAATGCTGCGAGAGTCTCTTACAATAAGGCGAGCAAGGAATTTTCGGATAAAGATGAAAGGCTCTTACGCTTTCTGATTCGGGAAGATCATACCAGCCCCTTTCGCCATGCGGTGCTTCAGTTTGAGGTCTATGCTCCTCTTATGGTAGCAAGACAGTGGTGGAAGTACATTATTGGGTCCTCCCATCAAGAAGGATCTCAAGAAGCCATGAATGCCTGGAACGAGAGTTCAAGACGCTATGTGACAGAAGAGATTGAGTTTTATCTTCCAAAAGAAGATGAGTGGCGCAGCATGCCAGAAGATAAAAAGCAAGGCTCAGGTGAACCTGTTGCAAAGGCAGTAGGAGAGGAAGCTTGTAGAAGGCTCATGGAGCAAATTGAGGCAGGCATGAAGAACTATGACTGGGCCACAGAAAACAACATTGCCACGGAGATGGCCAGACTCTTTATCCCTTCGGCCTATGGGCTCTATGTGCGCTGGTACTGGACGGCAAGTCTTCAGTCAGTGATTCATTTTGTGGAGCAGCGTATGGACGATCATGCTCAAGTAGAAATTCAGGACTTTGCACGTGCAGTCAAGGAGCTGGCAGCCAGTCGTTTTCCTGTGTCCATGGACGAGTTTATGGCACGCAAATGACCCCAAAGGAGCGTGAAGCTCCTGTTACATAGAAAGAGCAACCAAGCAAGAGAGGAGAAATCATGCTGGATCTATTCTACGTCTTTTTATTTATCAGTGAACTTCTCATTTGGCTTGGTATCGGAAGGCTGGCTTACTTGCACACAAAAGGTTCGAAAGGCTGGGCCATTCTTTTTGGTATTCTGGCTACGGTTCTTGTGATTGTGTTTTGGGCCTTCTTCTTGGCCCCTAAAGCAGACTACCGTTTAGCAAAGCTACCTAGAACCCTTCTGATTGCCCTGATGTCTCTTATCACTGGATATGCCCTCTATGTAAAAGAGGATCGTGTCTTTGGAATTACCATATTGACTTTTGCAACCCTAATGCAGTTTGTAGGACAGTATTTTATGGCTGCAGATTAAGCTGTGGTAGAAGTGATTCTCTAGAGGCTAGGTATTTTATGATGTACTCATCCTTTGTGAAGGAGGAAGAACATGGGATTATTTGATTTATTTAAGAAGAAAAAGAATGAAGTAGAAGAAGAAAAAGATGTTGCTGTTGAAGAAGTCTATGAAGAGGAAGCCATTGGCTGGAATGCCATCACTTCTGCTTTAGAGAAAGTCTATCCAACACAAAAAACTCCAAAGCACTATGCACCAGAACTCTCCTATAGACTTGGTGGAGACCAAGTTCTTGATGGCATCAGTATTTATGATGGTGGCGACTTCTGGCACTTTGTGAGCTATGGTTTAACTGAACTCTATGAGAAAGAGTCCACTGTAAAAGAGTATAGCGGCTTTGGAATGGAGTTTACGTTTAAGCTGAAGAAAGATGACTTTCAGGATGAAGAGGCAGAACTAAGGGGAATCTGTAACACCATGCAAACCCTTGCAAAGCTTAGCTTTGATCAGGCTATGCTCTTTAGACCTAATGAATCCATCTATACTGGTCAAACCCAGGGGATTGATAGCAACATGCGCTCCAAGATTACTGGCTTTATCACTGCACTGGATTCATCACTGGGGTCCATGGATACCCCTCATGGCAAGGTCGATTTTGTGTGTCTGATTGGTGCGACAGATGATGAACTCAAAGCCATCCAAAACAAGGAGTTAAGTGTAGAAGAACTCCTGGAGAAGCTTGGAACCGATGTAACCGACTACAATAGAAATTCAGTAATATAGGGGTGTAGACAGTAGATTCTAGGATCTACTGTTTTTTCATCCAGGAGGAATGATGAAAACACAAATTCGCGCCAAATACATCCTTACTTACCAAGAGGGAAGACAGGTGATGCTGCATCATGGCTGTGTCGTCTATGAGGGGGATACCATCCTCTATGTGGGGAAGGACTATCCAGGTCATGTTGATGAAGGGATGGATGAGGGTGAGAATCTCCTTCTTCCTGGCTTTATCGATCTTGATGCACTGGGTGATGTGGACCACTCCCTGATTTTTATGGGATTTCCCCAGGAGCGAAGAGAGGATCTTGCTTGGAGCAAAGAGTACTTTGAGAAGGAAAGGAAAGAAGAACTTTCCCCAGAGGAAGAGGCTGATAAATCCCTTTATGCCTATGTGCATCTGATCCGTAATGGCATCACCACGGCCATGCCCATAACCTCTGTCATTTGTAAGAAAAATGCAGAAAGCTATGAAGAAATAGCCCGTGCAGCTGAGCATGCTGGAAGACTTGGCCTTAGGGTCTATTTAGGGCCTGGCTATTTGATGAAAAAACCTGTTCTAGGTGAGCACGGTCAAGAACTTCTTCATGTTTCAAAGGAAGAACAAGAAGAAGGACAAGAGAATGCCAGGAGATTCCTAGAAGAATACCACGGAGCTTTTGGTGGTCTTATCCAGGGAGCAGTGGTACCAGAGCGCATTGAGCAACAGACAGAAGAAAGTCTCCTAGCTGCCAAAGCACTTGCCGATGAATTTGATGTTCCCCTTCGCCTTCATGCAGCACAGGGTGAATTCGAGTACCAGTACATCAAAGAAAAAACGGGCTTATCCCCCATTGCCTATCTGGACAAAATTGGCTTTTTAGGAAAGAAAACCTTAATCCCTCACTGCCTTTATGTATCTGGTTCACCCTATGTAGAAGAGGAAGGTAATAGGGATTTGGAGATTCTAAAAGAAAGAGGAAGCTCGGTGATTCATTGTCCCCTTGTCTATGCACGGAGTGGTAAAGCCATGCAGAGCTTTGGACGCTTCAGACAACTGGGTGTCAACATCAGCATGGGTACCGATACTTTCCCACCGGATATGATAGAGAACATAAAAGTAGGCTCCATGCTGGCCAAGTACATCCATGGCAATCGGATCGAAAACAGTCTCTTTTCTTACTATGAAGCAGCTACCCTAGGTGGTGCCAGAGCACTAGGAAGGGAGGATCTAGGAAAGATAGAGGTTGGCGCTAAAGCAGATATGATCCTTATCGATTTAGAAGACTTTGATCTGGGTGTTCTTGATAAACCCCTAACCAGTCTTCTCGTGAATGGTTGTGGCTCTTTGGTCAAAACCTCCATCATCAATGGAAGGATAGTCATGAAAGACCGTGTCATCCCAGGGATTGATGAGCAGGAACTTCAAGAGAAAGCACAGGGGATTTATGAGAAGATGAAACACAGCTATTATCTGCGCAGTAGAAACAAGGACTTAAGCGAAGAGGAGTTTTTCCAAAAAGAAAGGATTCCTACAAAAGAAGAGATGGAAGAAGACGAACAGCTTCTATTAACTGATAGTGGATGATTCATGAAGCGACCCTCAGAAGGGTCGTTTTTCTGTGATGTGCTTTTCACGACTTGTTAAGAAAAACAAACGAAGAAAGACTGTAGAATACCCTTGATTTGGGTATATTAGTCAGTACAAGAGTTAGCATATGCTAATTATCACCCTTCATGTAGGACTCCCTACTGAGTCCCAGGAGAACACAAATGCTACAAGATCCCACGCAAGGAGGAATCGATGCAAATCATAAAGAAGTTTAATCCACTTGAAGACGAGATGATTCAAGTGATGAACGAAAAAGGAGAAATCATCAACCCCGAGCTGATGCCCGATGTGTCAGATGAGGACATCCTTTCACTCTACAAGCTCATGCGTAGAACGCGTGCTATGGATACCATTGCACTTTCCCTGCAACGACAAGGCCGTATGTTGACCTATGCCCCCAATATGGGCCAAGAAGCTGCTCAGGTTGGTTCAGCCTATGCACTGAAGAAGACGGACTGGGCAGTTCCAGCTTTTCGCGAACTGGGCATGTGGCTGATGAAGGGTTGGTCCATGGAAAAAATTCTTCAGTATTGGTACGGAAATGAGTGGGGAAGCCATACAGGTGAGGATTTACGTCTTTTACCCGTCTCGGTTCCCATCGCCTCCCAATTCCAACACGCTGTGGGGATTGGTATGGCAGCTCGCTTTAAAAAAGAAGATGACATCATCATGGCCTATGTAGGAGATGGTGGTACTTCCCAAGGAGACTTCCATGAGGCACTGAACTTTGCGGCAGTCTATAAAACTCCCAATGTGTTTGTCATTCAGAACAATCACTATGCGATTTCAGTCCCCATCAGCAAGCAGACAGCATCTAAGAACCTTGCCGTTAAAGCTCTTGCCTATGGTATGCCGGGTATTTTGGTAGATGGCAATGATCTTTTTGCCATGATCGCAGTCAGTCAGCAAGCTGCAGACTATGCAAGAGAGCATGGTCCTGTTTTGATTGAAGCCTTTACTTTCCGTCTGGGAGCTCATACTACCTCGGATGATCCCACCAAGTATCGTACCGATGAAGATGTGAATCCTTGGAAGGAAAAAGATCCTATCCTTCGTCTTGAGCGCTATTTGTTGAACAAAGGCCTACTCAAAGAAGAAGAGATTGAACCAATGCAAGAAGAACTGGAAGCAGAAGTCATGGAAGCCTATAGGGCCATCGAGCACAGCTCAGACACAAAGGTAGAAGAAATCTTCTCCTATCACTATGAGACCATGACACCACAACTGCAAGAACAGCTCGATGAGTATCAAGCTTTTCTGAAAGGAGCAGAGTCGAATGTCTAATAAAATAACAATCGTTCAAGCCGTACAACAAGCCCTTCAAAACGAAATGACTCTGGATCCCACCGTCGTCGTGTACGGAGAAGACGTGGGAGTAGAAGGCGGTGTCTTTCGTGCAACAGAAGGATTACAGAAAGAATTTGGAGTAGAAAGAGCCTTTGATACGCCTCTTGCTGAATCTGCAATTGTAGGTACTGCAGTAGGCATGGCCATCAATGGAATGAAACCCGTAGTAGAGATGCAGTTTATGGGCTTTATCTATCCTGCAGTCAATCAAATCATTAGTCATGTGGCGCGTTACCGCAACCGAACCCGTGGACAAAGACATTTACCCATGGTGATTCGTGCACCTTATGGTGGTGGTATTCGAGCACTGGAGCATCACTCAGAATCTACAGAAGCCCTGTTTGCTCATATTCCTGGGCTCAAAGTGGTCATCCCCTCCACACCTTATGATGCGAAAGGTCTCCTTATTGCAGCCATTCGTGATCCTGATCCAGTACTCTTTTTAGAGCCTAAACGCATCTATCGTGCCTTTAGGCAAGATGTACCAGAAGAAGCCTATACCTTGCCCATTGGTAAAGCCAAAATCCTCCAAGAAGGAGATCAGGTGACTGTCGTTACCTGGGGGGCAATGGTACCAGAAGTACAAAAAGCAGTAGCAGCACTGCAAGATATTTCTGTAGAGCTCATTGACTTGAGGACCATTAGTCCAATGGATCGTGAAACCATCATTGCATCTGTTGAAAAGACAGGGCGTATTCTTATTGTCCATGAAGCAGCAAAAAGCTTTGGGGCAGGTGCTGAGATTATGGCAGTCGTCAATGAGAAAGCTTTCCTTTCTCTTGAGGCTCCACCCATGCGCCTCACAGGATTTGATACGACTTTCCCACTTCCACGGGGAGAAGAGCATTATTTCTTATCCCCAGCACGTATTGAAAACAAAATACGTGAACTGGCAGCATACTAGGAGGTAGGTCGATGTTTAACTATAAATTCCCTGATATTGGTGAAGGTATACGAGAAGGAACGCTAACCAAGTGGCTTGTCAAAGTAGGTGACCAGATTAAAGAAGGTCAAGATGTTGCCGAAATCGAAACCGACAAAATGACCACCACCCTTCCTGCTGCTGCCTCGGGAAAGGTCCATGAACTTCATGTTGAGGAGTACGGTACCCTAGAGGTAGGTAAGGTCTTTATGAGCATTGATGATGGATCAGCTGGTGAAGAAGTGAGCAAAGAAGAACCATCACAGCCAGCGCCAGAAGAGCAAGAAATGGAAGAAGAATCCAGAGAAAAGGTAGAGGAAGAAGCTGGGGTTGTTGGTCAAATCCTCTCTGGTCGAGATGAACTTCCTCCATCTAATGAAGGACAGGAAGAGATCAAGAAGCCTCAATCTAAGAAAAAAGCGCTAGCCACACCTGTTGCCAGAAAGATGGCAAAGGATCTTGGCGTGGACATTCAGGAGAT
>CAMFGQ010000048.1 GCA_945950065.1 uncultured Clostridia bacterium | reverse complement strand
AAACTTTAGAGAGCCTTGGCTGGAAAGCAAGTTACTCCCGTGTAGGAAAGCCAGGAGAGGGCCTGCCCCCTAGGGTATAATGCATGGAGCGAGAGCTTCTTTGCTCTTCTCAAAAAAGAAGTTGTGCATGGAGCAAACTTTAAGACGAGAGAAGAAGCTCGCCAAAGTGTCTTTGAGTACATTTATGACTTCTACAATCCTAGTCGAAAGCAGAAGGCGCTAGGTCATCTCAGTCCCAATGAATTTGCACTCAGCTTGCAGGAGCAGGCTTTAGAAAAGGTAGCTTAACTTTTTGTCCGATAAAGTGTTGACGTCCCAAGATTATTATATCAAAGAAAGTTTAATTTATCAGCCTAATAATAACTAGACAGTTTTTCTTACATAGAAAAAGCACCTTCGGACTGGTAGATCAATGGTGCTTCATAAGATAGTTCAATTAAATCATCCCAAAATATAACAAAGCCTCTCTAATCGCTTCCTCCTTTTTCAGGTGGACAATTAGGAACTGTAGGATTTTCTTTCTTTGAAACATTATAGTTCATGCCTACCCCTAATCGCACTTTTTTTGATTTGAGAAATGTACGAACCCGAGGCTTTCTTCATGCTCTTTCTCTACATATCCCTTTATTTCCTCATAGGTCGTTCTACTTTCTGCTGCCGTTAAATCTAGTTCATCTGTCTCCAACTTCACTTTGATATGTTGGCTCCTTGTTTCAACAAAAGTACTATGGTCTCCACATGAGGAGTATGAGGATAAAGGTCAATCAGCTCCACATGCTTCAGCTCGTATCCTCCATCCCTAAAGACAGTAAGATCATTCACTAGAGTCTTTGGATTACAGGACACATAGAAGATCTCTTCTAAATCCAAATCTAAGATATCCTTTATTGCCTGTGGATGTAATCCACTCCTTGGAGGATCTACTACCAGTAGATCCGGTTTCTCCTCTAGATGTTCAGCGAGATTCTTCACATCATCACAGATATAGGTTGCATTATGAATATCATTGAGTCTAGCATTTTCTCTGGCAGCTTCTACTGCTTCTTCCACAAGTTCAATTCCTAGGATACTCTCAGCCACATCACTTAGAAGCAGTCCTATGGTTCCCGTACCACAGTATAAGTCACATAGAGTTCTCTTTCTTTCTCCAACAAGAGTCCTTAGTCTGGAGAAAAGCACCTCTGCGCCCTGTGTATTGGTCTGAAAGAAGCTAAAGGGAGAGATTTTGAACTCTTTTCCTAGCAGGTACTCCCGTAGATAGTCTCTACCATAGAGAAGATTGATTTTGTCACAGTAAACAAAGTTAGAAAGGGAGTCGTTTTCTGTATGAAGTATGGAGACAATCTCACCCTCAAGTTCAAGATTTAATAAGTGCTCCACAAAAGATGGATCAAGCTCCTGCTGAGTTGTGGTAACCAGGTTAACCATGATTTCACCAGTATGAAAGCCTCTACGAAGGATCAAATGGCGAAGAAAGCCCTCTCTTCGCATGACATGATAGAAGTCATAGCTTTTTGTCTTGGCAAAGTCTAGCATGGTCTCTCGTATTTTTCTTAGATCCTCATGGATCAGAAGGCATTCCGTTGTGGCTAGGACATTCCGTCCCATATGGCGTTCATAGAAGCCCAGTTGAAGGGGACCATCTTTATAGGTGTTTCCAAAGTTTAGTTCAACTTTGTTTCGATATTTGAAGGCTTCTTCTGCTCCATAGATAGATAATTCATTAAGCATAAAGCCTCTTCTTTTAAAGAGATCTATTACCTCCATCTTTTTGATTTCTCTTTGTCTTTCCAAGGGTAGATGCTGACTGACGCATCCTCCACAATGACCATACTGGTTACAGGGTCCACGTCGCTCCGTAAGGAGACGTCCCGTGGGAAGCCCTTTCTTTTTTCTGCCTAGTCTAAAGTCAATTTCCTCACCTTGATAGGCTCCTTGTATTGAAACTTCCTGACCCTCAAGTGTGCAAATTCCTGTGGCAGGGAAGATGTTTTTTTCGATGATGCAGCGATAAACTTCGCCTTTTTTCATGGGTATCCTCCTGAATGGATCGTCTTATTGTCAGTACTTCCTCACTTTGCTATACTAGAAGGACAAAGGAGTGAATGATGAGAAAGAAAGTAGGAATTATCTTTATAGTTTTAGCCATGCTAATGTTTGGTCTCCACTTTGGAACAGGTACCATCATTAAGTTCTTCTCTAAATCGAATCCCGAGGTGATTAGTGACATTACCCACGAGGAGATTCAAGAGAATAACCAACGAGAAGCTATTTTTCAATGGGATGCCATTACTGCTATTGACTCGATTTCCGTCTTAAAAACAGCCGGACCTATTGATAAGGATGCAATCATTGGACAGATGATCATTCCGGAACTGGAAATCGATCTTCCTGTCTTACGTGGACTCACAGCAGAGAACCTAAATCATGGTGTAGCTACATTATACAGTGATGTGCGTATGGGTGAAGGTAACTTTGCCATCGCAGGGCATAACATGGGATCTCACAACGTGCTGTTAAACCGTCTCTATGACATGCCAGAACGTCCCTTTGATCTGTATCTGCACGATAAGAAAACTGTCTATCACTATGTGATTTATGCAAAGCTCCACACCGACCAGTATGCCTTCCAGTATACGGAACAGGCTGAAGCTGATCGTCATGGCAGTCCTATCGTGAGCATACTGACCTGTGATCGACCTTATGAAGAAGACCAACGGATCTTTGTTATGGCGGAATTAGTGGATACCTATCCCTATACCATCCCGTTAGAGCTTAAACCAAGTGAAAAGACCAAGAAGAATTAAGGAAGCCTCGCTTCCTTTTTTACTTGAAAAGAGTCCCTTTAGAGGGACTCAATAAAACTTCTAAACAGTTCAATGAAGCGTTCATTGTGTTCAAAGAATTCTGGCTGAAATTGGACTGCTAGAATCCCTTGGCCTTCTAATGCTTCCACCACCCCATCAATGCTTCTGGCACTGACAGAAAGTCCCTTTCCAAGACTTCGTACTCCCTGTCTGTGATAAGAGTTCACAATGAGTTCTTCCCCGAAAATGTCTTGCAGTTTTCCAGGGAAAATCTGGATCCGATGGAAAGGATCCTTTTTTGTTCCCGAGGGGCGATAGTGGAGAATTTTTGAGGTAATGTTCTGATCAAGGCTACCACCTAGGGCCACATTGATGATCTGCATTCCCCTACCTATTCCTAGGATAGGAATCTTTCTTTCGATGGCTTCTTTAATCATGGCAATTTCAAAGGCATCCCTTTTCATGTCATAGGGGCCTGCCTCAGGATCTGGATCTTCTCCATAATGAAAAGGAAGAACATCCTGTCCACCGAGGAAAAGAAGTCCATCTAGTTCCTCAAAATATCGTTCTGAAACTTCTTCCTGAATAGGAATAATCACAGGGAGGGCACCTGCTCGTACCACTTCCTTGGCCACTAGTTCAGGTATTTCATGGGTATATCGAAAATCTAACTCTACACTACTTGAGACGATACCTACGCGTTTCATTTTGCCTCCTCAACAAGCCAAGAAAAGAGTTTTAGAAAGTCATCATCCCTGTGCAACCGTTCAGGATGAAACTGCAGGGCTAAGACGGTTTTCTCTTTATTTTCTATGGCTTCAATCATGCCATCTCGTGCACTCATGCTAATGACAAAGTCCTTGGGCATGGATTTAACTCCTTGATGGTGAAGGCTGTTGATGACTCTTTCTCCTGTTCCAAGAAGTTCAGCAATCAAGGTCCCATCTACACCTTTAGCCAGATGTTGGGTGATATAGGGAGGTTTTGACAGCACGTGGACCATATCACTCTCAAATTGGCTAGGAATATCCTGAATCAGTCCACCACCCTCAATGGCTGCAATGATTTGCATGCCTCTACAAATGCCTAGGATGGGTAGTCCAGTCTTTCTTGCTTCTTTATAAAGGGCGATTTCCATAATGTCTCGTTCTAAAGAAAAAGGACCAGATACCTTGTGGGGATTTTCGTGATAGTAAAAGGGTGTGACATCTGCCCCACCAGAGAGAATCAGTCCACCAATGTTCTTAATATACTCCCCTGCATATTCAGCTCCGATATTAGGGATTAACAGAGGAATACCACCTGCTGCAATCACAGCATCCACATAGTCGTAATCTAGGTAGTTTTTAGGGTTTTGTCCCTCTTTTGTGCTCATACTAATGCCAATGATTTTTTTCATTCTTTTTCCTCTTCAAAATAGATTTTGCCTAGTCCTTCTGGTAGCTCAATCCAGTCTGCATCTAGATCGGGAGCAAAGTCTTTTAGTAGTAATAGTTCTCCTCGGGAATTCTCATAGGCTATTCTTAAGGGCAAAGCCATGACAATGGCTTCGAATTCTTCTCGCTTTAAGGAGGGATCGATGCGCCTTAAGGTAGGATTGTAGGGTTCAACCCTCCCCATGAGATAGCCCATAGCTTCAAGCTGATTTGCTTTTTCTCTCCACTCATGTTCAGTGAGTTTTTCTTCTAGCATTTGGAGAAAAATGTCTTCTCGTTTGTCTTGTTCCTGAATTAACTTCGTTAGGGCTTCGACACGCCAGATCTTCTCCACAAAATTGATGTCTTCACGCAAGAAAATGTGCAAGAGTTCATCTAAAGATTCTTCAATGGCTTCTTGCTCATGCCTCATCAGACGCCGATAGTAGAGATCCTCAGGTTCAATAAAGAATTCATCAAAGAGATTGAGCTTTTCATGATGTCCCCCTATGTTCTTCAGTTGAAGAAGGGGTTCTTCAGCTTCTTTCCACTTTCCGTGGATCTCTATAAAGCGAAGCTCTTGACGCAGTTTTGTCAAGGCATCTAAGATAAACTTTTTTTCTTCTTTGATACGAGATAAAGGGTGGTGTTCTTTATCGAGATCACCCTGTATTTCTTGTAAAAATTCTTCGAACATTCCCTTGGCCATGATCCATTCCTTTCCAAACTAGTTTACCATAAGTCATAGGTTTTTTGGATAGATTGATCTCCATCAAGTCTCAGAATTCATTGAAATTCCATCAATCGATGAAGTCTTGTCAAAATAAGTGTAAATTAAGCAGTTTTTAAGAATTTTGTCCTAGAAACTCATCAATTGTTAAGTATAATATAGATAAGGAAAGGAGGTCCTGTGAAACCATTAATAACCATTCGAGATCTGACGAAAATCTACGTCTTGGGTGGTGAGGCCATTTATGCTCTGAATAAGGTGAATATGGACATCTATCGTGGCGAGATTCTCTGTGTGCTAGGCACATCAGGGTCTGGGAAATCTACCCTACTCAACATGCTTGCCGGACTTGAGCCACCCTACAGTGGCATGATCAAGATTGGTGATCTGCGCCTAGACCAAATGGATGAAGCCGATCTTACCCTATTTCGAAGTCTCAATGTTGGATTTGTCTTCCAGTCCTACAATCTCATCCCGACCTTAAATGCCTTAGAAAATGTCTCTTTGGGACTTGCATTTAAGGGGATGCCGAAGAAGGAAAGGGAAAAAGAGGCTGCTCATATGCTACGCTTAGTTGGTCTTGGAGATCGACTAAAGCATAAGCCAAAAGAGCTTTCAGGAGGACAACAGCAGCGGGTCAGTATTGCACGAGCCTTTGTAGGAAAACCCTCCATTGTTTTTGCAGATGAACCAACAGGTAATCTTGATTCCAAGACTACCCTTGAGATTATCGACCTCATTACCCAACTTAGCAAAGAAAACAACCAGACACTGATCATGGTCACCCATGATGAGACCCTTACTGCCTATGCAGATCGTTCACTGCATATGGTGGATGGGAAAATTGATCGCATCGTGACGCGAGAAGAATATCTTCTCGAGAAAGAGAAAGACGAAGAAAGGCCAAGAGATGAAGAAACTATTATCACTACTCCTGACTCTACTCCTGCTTCTTAGCAGCTTACCCAGCTTTGCAGCAGCTGAGCCTGTAGAAGTCGGCTTTGAACAACCAGACAAGACACTTAAACCCGGTGATGCCTTTGAACTAAAGTTCACGGTAAAAAACACCTCCGATGTAGCACTGCATGACATCACCAGTCTGATTCAACTACCTAGTGGCGGAAATTTTTATTTAGATCCTAATTTTAAAGAAATGAAAGTGCAGCAGCCACCTGCAGTTAGTACACCTAGTGAAGCACCCATCTTCATTATGGTGCCAAGAGATCGGTATACATATTCCCTTAATCCAAAAGAAACCCTTACCCTAAGCTTTAAACTGAAAGTTGCTACCAACCCCAATGGAAGTAATGATGTGGGACTGCGCACAGTCTACGCTCCAAAAGTGCAGGATGGTGTCTGCCCCATTACCACCAAGTTTGATATCACTAAAACTGTCAGCCTTGCTGTGGACACAAGTCAAACACCTCCTAATGGTGGAGGACCTGGCCCTTCTGATGATTTTGATTTTGGAGGAGACTTCTTTGGCGGTGGCGGCGGAGGTTTCGTTGATCTATCTGGTGGCGGTGTAGCTAGCGGTGGAGAAACACAGAAGAATAAGCCCAAACTTATCATTACTGAATATAGCTTTGAACCAAAAATGCCCAAGGCAGGTGAAGAGTTCACCATGACCCTTACCTTCCTGAATACCAATAGCGAAAAAAGTTGTCGTAACATCAAAATTTTCCTAACCACAGATGCAACCGTTGAAGCACCCCCAACCCAAGGAGCGACTCCTTCAGGTGGTGGCGGTGGAGGCGGTGTCTTTAGTCCAGTGGGTAGCTCCAATACCTTTTACATTGGCTATATTGGACCTCAAGAAACTGTTAAGAAGACCATCAAGTTCTTCGTTGTTCCTACAGCCGTCAGTAAAAGCTATACAATGACAGCGAATTTCGAATATGAAGACTATGAAGGAAAAGAGCTAACAGCTACAGAACTCATCGGTATCCCTGTTGTTCAATCTGCAAAGATTCAAATGGACGATCCTACCATCAGTGCCATGGGACCAGGCATGCCCTTAAATCTAGATGTTCGCTTCTATAACACTGGTCGAGATAATCTGACCAACTTTATGGTTTCAGTTGATGGTGAAGGGTTTACTCCTGACCAGCAGCGTTATTTTGTGGGTAACTTCGCAACAGGTAGCAGCGATAGCTTTAACACAAACCTAATGGTACAGCAACCTGGAGAGGTGACCGGAAAAGTGGTCATCACCTATGAAGACTCCACTGGAACAAGCCATACTGTAGAAAAAGAGTTCAAGGACTATTACGAGGAGATGCCACCCTTTGATCCTGAACAGCAAATGCCCTTTGACACTATGGGAGAACAAAAGCCCTTTTACACCAAGCCCATCTTCATAGGAGGCGCTCTTGCTGTCTTGGCAGCTCTTGCCTACTTTATTTTCCGAAGAAGAAGGAATAAGAAAAAAGCGGAGGATCTCTTTATCCATGAAGATTTATGATGTCCTGAGCATCTCCCTAAGGAACCTATGGAGACGTAAACTCCGTACATTTCTAACGGTGCTTGGTGTCATTATTGGAGCAACTTCCATCATCATTATGCTGAGTCTTGGACTTGCCATCGAAAAATCACAAATGGAGATGATCCAAGGTTTCGGAGACTTAACCACCATTAACATCCATGGTGAGGGCGGGAGGATGTCCTTTGGAGATTCTGAGGGTAGATCCAGCAGTAAAAAGGCCCCTCCCCTCAACGATACAACCATTAAGCTCTTAAAGCAGAAAGACCATGTGGTGGACATTTTCGGCATAAAAAGCTTTAATCTAAATGGGTCCATGAAACTTGGTAAATACGATCTTTGGGGGCAGATCCAAGGTGTTGACCCAAGGTACTTTGAAGTCTTTGATAAGCCATTTATTCAGGGAAGAAACTTCATGGCATCGGACCGTTATGTCTTGGTCGTACCTGAGCAAATCAAGCAAATGCTCTATGATCAAAAAACCCAGCGCTCTGCCATGGAAGATCCTAACTTCGACATTATGGGAGAGAAGTTGAGTATCACCATAGGTTGGAGCTCTGGCCATCCCAACTCACAAGACGCTACGAAGAAATTAAATGGCGAAATCGTCGGTTTAATTGGAGGTCAGG
Source organism: uncultured Clostridia bacterium (assembly GCA_945950065.1). Taxonomy (GTDB): domain Bacteria; phylum Bacillota; class Clostridia; order Peptostreptococcales; family Acidaminobacteraceae; genus DTU036. The sequence continues at coordinate 1,970 of CAMFGQ010000048.1, read as the reverse complement.
GATGGGACATTTATATGCCCATGGAGGGCATTAAACGCCTTGAAAAAGAACAAAATGCCCTCTTCCCTGATTCGAACACCTATTATGGTGGTGGAGCAGGAAATCAAAGGGAACAGAAAAAATCCGATGAGTATGATCGACTGGACATTAAAGTTGACAGCTACGAAAATGTCAAAGTGTTACAAGATGAGCTGAGAGAAGAAGGCTATCAAACACAGTCCATGGTTGACCTATCCGAAAGTATGAAAGAGGGCCAAGGTACCATCCAAGCCGTTCTCGGTGGTATCGGTTCCATCTCTCTTATCGTAGCGGCCATCGGCATTACCAATACCATGGTCATGAGTATTTATGAACGAACCCGAGAAATCGGCGTCATGAAGGTAATTGGGGCCTCCGTCGCTAACATCCGCTCTATCTTTCTCGTTGAAGCACTGCTCATTGGCCTTAGTGGTGGAATTCTTGGAGTTGGACTGAGCCTCATCGTCAGCAAAATCCTCAACCATTTCCTTGGAATGGGGGGCATGCGAACAATTTCCATTGTACCCTTATGGCTGATGCTAGCAGCTTTGGTGTTTTCAGCCTTAATCGGACTTCTCAGTGGCTACTATCCAGCAAAGCGAGCAACGAAACTCTCTGCCATTGAAGCCATTAAAACAGAATAAAACAACAAGAGCACTTCTGAGAAGTGCTCTTGTCATGAGTAGCTATTTTATTGATTATCCTTCTTGAAGGTTAAGAACCAATCTTTCATTTCATAGCCTTCACCTTTAACAAGATCCATTCTTTCTTGGATTGCTCCACAGGTTCCTGGTGGTGGAACAATAACATCTTTTCCAGGTTCCCAGTTAGCAGGTAGAGCTACATGTTCAGCATCGGCTTTTTGAAGACCGAGGATAACACGCTTAATTTCATCAAAATTTCTTCCCAGGGAAGCAGGATAGTACATGATTGTACGGATAATTCCCTTTGGATCGATAAAGAATACTGCACGTACTGCTGATGTATCTGATTCACCTTGCAGCATACCGTATTTGTTTGCTACATCCATTTTGATGTCAGCAATAACGGGGAATTCGATTGACGGATTCTCAATGCCATTCCAGGAGTATCCCTTAATGGCATGTAGCCAACCTAGGTGAGCGTGGATAGAGTCGATGGATAGACCAACAAGCTCTGTATTAAGTGCTCTAAACTCATCATGCATTGCAGCAAAGGTCATAAACTCAGTTGTACATACTGGTGTAAAGTCAGCAGGGTGTGAAAAGAGAATAACCCATTTTCCTTCATAATCTGCTGGGAAGTTGATTTCACCTTGTGTAGTTGTTGCAGTGAAAGCAGGTGCAGGTGTTCCGATTAGCGGAAACACTACTTCTTTAGTAACTTCAGACATAGTTCCTCCTTATTTCTTTTGGCAATCTTTACAGATTCCTTTTAATACAATTTCTTCTGATGCGATGTCAAAGCCATCCAAGTCCTCATACTCGTTCTTAAAGGTATAAGGAAAATTGAATATGGTTTCACACTTAGTGCAGACAAAGTGACCATGGCCTTCGGTTAGAAGGTCATATCGGGTCTCCACCCTATCAGCAGACATGGTACTTACTAACTTCCTTTCTTCAAAAAGACGCAGTGTATTGTACACAGTTGCTTTTGAAAGCGTTGGCGTTTCCTTGTGCAAGTTCTGATAGATCTCGTCAGCCGTGGGATGATTTTGATCCCTCATCAAATACTCAAGAACCTTCACTCTCTGATAGGAGGGCTTAATGTCTACATCTTGAAGTCTTTTCATTGCTTTCTCGAAAAGTTCCATAGAACGCCTCCTTCGAAGTGATTTAGAATGATTCTAAATATAGAATAGCACTAATTATATATTATGTCAAGAGATGTAATGATTATTGTTTGTTAATAATTACCCCAGATAAATCAATTATGTAGTTGACAGCACTGTCCTTTTCTTGTACCATAATGAA
>CAMFGQ010000047.1 GCA_945950065.1 uncultured Clostridia bacterium | reverse complement strand
TACGAAGAAAGCTGATCAGCTGATCTACGTCTTCCTTCTTGTTGTAGTAGTGTAGTGCAATACGCATTCTTCCCAGAGAGCCTACACTAGCTTGAATTCCGTTGTCCTTGAGGATGTCATTACTTAGTTCCCACTCCTCAGGAAAGAGGAGATAGCTAATTCCAGAACGATTGACTTCAGCAAACTTACCTAGGACTTTTACATTTTCTAGCTCATCGACTTGCTCATAGAGGTAATCCGTCAAGCTCAGGATATAGGCTTCTACATCTTCTTTTCCTAGAGTCAAGTAGAGCTCAATGGCCTCTTTTAGCCCTTTTAGTGCTAGCCAGTTTAAGCTTCCTGTTTCAAAGCGACTGGCACCATCAGAAAGATTGAGGTTATACTTACTATGGTCCATGCGTCTTTTGTTTCCCGTCCATCCCACATAGGTAGGGTGAATCTTATCCATGATTCGTTTAGAGCAATAGGCAAACGCAATGCCGAAGGGACAGCCTAACCATTTAAAGCAAGATGTGGTTAAAAAGTCTACCGGGGTAGCTTCCACATCAATGTGGATTGCACCTGCAGCCTGGGTTGCATCAACCACGAGATAGATTCCCTTCTCCTGACAGAAGGCGCTGATGGTCTTAAGGTCATGACGAAAGCCGGTGGTGTTTTCGACAAGACAAAGAGAGATCACGGCGGTATCTTCATCAACCAGTGAAAAGAGGGAATCTAAAGGAACTTGTCCATCTACTGGAGTTGCGAAGCGAAGGTTTTCTTCACCCACTCGGTTCATCCAGGTATAGGCTGTAGAGGGGAAGGTAAGTCCCGATACAACGACATTGGCATTGTCGTTCAAGGAAATTCCACTGGAAAAGATGTTTAACATGGAGGAGCAGGAGTCGGAGAAAATGATTTCATCCTGGGATGCACCTAGTAATTCTGCTACCTGTGGTCTGAGACAATCAGCAAGTTTCCAGTTCTCCTTGAGTTTCGTTACGTCCATGGCATCCTCAAAGCGATCTGTAAGATGATCAACCATGGCTTGGGTTGCATTTTTTGATAGGAGGCCTGTTGTAGAGGTATCAAGATAGGCCATTGTTTCAGTTAAAGGGAATTGTTCTCTAGCTATGTCTCTAAATTTATTTATGTCCATGATGGTTCCTTTCTCCCTTCTTGACTCGCAAGGTTTGGGCGATGATGTCTTCTTATGTGAACTAAGTATAGTATGTTCACCAAGAATAGACAATCTTCTTTAATAAAGGATTCTTTTTTCATTGATTCGGTAAAAAAAGTCAATTCTTAACATTGCTGTGGTATAAGTGAAAAGAGATCTTTACTTTGGCAGAGAAGAAAGAGTGAGAAGTGCCTATGTTGAAGCAAGTACAAGATGGAAAGAAAGAAAGTTGGAGAAGGTTTCTGAAAGATGTCTTAATCTGTTCCTTTGGAGCCTATGGTGGACCTGAGGCTCACTATGGTGTTTTTACAGATCAGCTTGTGGTGAAGAAAAACTATTTATCAGAAGAAGAATTGGTAGAGCTCATTGCACTGACGGGTATTTTGCCTGGACCTAGTAGTACCCAAACCATTGTGGCCATTGGCCATAAACTTGGTGGCCCTCTGCTAGCTTTATTGACCATGTTGGTGTGGGCACTTCCTGTTCTTGTGGTGATGAGCGGTCTTTCTTTTCTAGGGCAGTTTCTTGATCGCCTTCATCTTTCTCAGGAAGGGCTGAGGTATATTGGGCCCATGGCGGTAGGTTTTATCGCTGTGGCAGCCTATCGATTAGGCAAAAAAGTCATTCAAGATCCCATGACGCTTATGCTTTTTTTCTTTGGAGGAATCTTTACCTATTTTTTCCGTGTACCTTGGTCCTATCCCTTTGTTCTTCTTGTTGGAGGCATCACTGCTATTCTCCTTTCAAAAGAACAGGATCTATGGAATAGGGTAAAACTCTATCCTCCTTGGAAGTACTTTGTAGCTTTTTTGTTCTTTGCATTAGGCAGTTTAGGCTTATCCTATTTATGGGACAATGTATTCATACGACTGTTTGAAAGCTTTTATCGCTATGGTTATTTGGTGATTGGTGGGGGTCAAGTGGTGATTCCCATGATGTATAGCGAGCTAGTGGATATTCATGGCTATCTAACAGGTCAAGAGTTCCTCACAGGCTTTGGTCTGGTGCAGGGACTACCAGGTCCCATGTTTAGCTTTAGTGCCTACGCAGGAGGAATGGCAACAAGAGACTACGGTACCTTGCTCCAGATTCTGGGTGCTGCAATAGGAGGGATTGGCATCTTTCTCCCTGGGCTCTTGTTGATCTTCTTTGTTTATCCTGTGTGGGAAAAGCTACGTGAAATCAAAGGGATTAAAGTTTCTTTAAAAGGAATTACTGCGGTTGCCAGTGGCTTAATTGCAGCAGCTGCAGTAATCTTAATGCAAAAAAGTGGCATGGCTGTAGACAATGTGATGGTACTGCTCATCACTTCGGTTCTTCTTCTCTCGCGAAAACTTCCTGCTCCTGTGTTGGTAGCCCTAGTTCTCTTAGCAGGTTTTCTTCTTTGAACTGGTTGATGAACATTGTCTTATTGAAGGATAAATCTAAATACTTCCCTAAGTTGGATTCAGGTCCATTCTTTGGGGTCACCTCACACAGTGAGGTTTTTTGTTTATTGGTTGAAGGTGGAAGAGAATCAACAGCCCAGAAGAGGGTAGTAGTATAGCAAATGATTGTATAGTTGGACTAACCAATGAGATAAATGGTTGTATTGAGGAGGGATAATGAACCTTCAGACGAAAAGACTCACTATTCGACCCTTTCAACAGGGGGATCTTGAAGATTTATATGCTATCTATGGCAATGAAGATACTTGCCGGTTTCTTCTCCATTCAGTCTGGAGGGAGGAGAATAAGGAAGAGAAGTTCAGTGAAAAGCTCGAAGCAAATCTCCTAACACCTAGGGATCCACTCAGTCTTGCTTGTGTCTATAGAGAAAAAGTCATTGGGGATCTCTCTATATGGTACACTGGTATGAAGGACACCCTTGAGATTGGTTTTAGTTTCAACCCTTCCTATGGAGGACAGGGTTTTGCTACAGAAGCTCTCAGAGCTGTAATGGAGTACTTGTTTCTGGAGAAGAACATCCATCGTATTCAGGCCAATCTTGATGCGAGGAATGCACCTTCAGCGGCACTCTGCCAACGAGTAGGAATGCGTAGAGAAGCTCATTTTCTGCAAGACTACTGGAACAAGGGAGAGTGGACCGATAGCTATGTCTATGGCATGTTGGCATCTGATTTAAAGGAAAAGGTAAATGGTAAACACCATGATTGAAATAAGAGAAATAGGCCTTGATGCAATAGAGGACTTTTGGGATAAACACATCCACTATTTAGTAGAAGATCAGATCATTACCGATGAAGAGGATAAGGCCTACTTTCAAGGAGAAGAGTATAGAGGAATCCTTAGGAACCATATGCTTCGTGATCAGGACCCACACCATATGGTCTACTTTGTAGAGGGGGAAAAAGAAGTAGGGGCAGCACAATACACTACTTATCTTAGCGAAGATGGTAAATGTTTCATCTTGGATTTCTGGGTTTATCCAGAGTATAGAGGAGATGGCATGGGTCATCGCTGCTTTGGGGCATTAGAAGCCTATACGAGGCAGCAAGGAGCGACCTATTATGTAATCAATAGTGAAGGTGAAAGACGGGTTTCCTTCTGGAAGAGTTTAGGCTTTGTCGAAAAGGGATGTGATGAGTGGGGTGTAGCTCTTTGGGAAAAAAGAGATGATGGCAAGGGAGAAAGAGCATGAAAGGGATGAAACGATGCCCTTGGGCAGAAAAGAGCGAGATTGAACGAGAGTATCACGATACTAAATGGGGCGTACCTCTTCATAATGAAAGAGAGCTCTTTCGCATGCTGATTCTGGAAGGCATGCAGGCGGGGCTCAGTTGGGTAACCATTCTCAACAAAATGCCGGCCTTTGATCTTGCCTTTGATTACTTTGATCCTGTGGTGATGGCTGGTTATGATGAAAAAAAGGTAGAGGAGCTTCTTGCCAATCCTGGTATTATACGAAACCAACTGAAGATTCGAGGAGCCATCAAGAATGCACAAGCCTATCTCAAACTGTGCGAAGAGTTTGGCTCACTAGATACCTATCTATGGGAGTATGTCGATCATCAGCCTATCCTCAATGCTTGGAAGTCTATGGAAGAGGTACCTGCAAAGACCCCTTTGTCGGAGAGAATTAGTAAGGACCTAAAGAAAAGAGGCTTTACTTTTGTTGGACCCACCATTATCTATGCCTTTATGCAGGCTATAGGTATGGTCAATGATCATCTTGTAGACTGTAGTTTTAGGAGGAATGATGTTTAGAACTTTACGAAGAAAGAAACAAGCCCTGTCTGAAGAAGAAACCAGGCAGCTTTTAGAAAGAGCCACATCGGGTGTTCTTTCTCTCTATGGAGATGAGGGATATCCCTATGGTGTACCCATGAGTTATGTCTATGTTGATGGAAAAATCTACTTTCACAGTGCAAAATCCGGTCACAAAATCGACGCGATGAAGGCACATACCAAGGCTTGCTTTACGGTGATTGAACAGGATACCGTTGTACCTGAGGAATACACCACCTACTTTAGGAGTGTCATTGTTTTTGGGAAGATGCGTATTTTGGAGGAGGAAGAAGAAATCATGGAAGCTATCCATCTCCTTTCGGATAAATATCGACCAGGATATGAAGAAGAGAGGAAGAAAGCCATTGAGAAAGATTATGATGGACTGACCATGATGGAAATGAACATTGAACATCTCTGTGGAAAAGAAGCCATAGAACTGGTCAGAAAAAAAGAGGAGGAAGCCAACACCAACTAAGAAAGAGCCCTGGCTTCTAGGACGGGAGCATATTTTACTCTTAGGGGAAAAATAGAGTAGATTATTTTTCGTGAATGGTGTAGAATAAACTACGCAACGGAAAGTGATACATAATTTAGCTCTCCTTTTAGAATTTTGAGGATTCTTCTACATAGGCTATTGCAACCCAGTAGCCCTTTAGCTGGATTTGTTACCTAGGATGCAAATCCGGCAATTAAGTAAGATAGAGATTCTAAGGAGGATGACATGAAGAGAATACTATTACTATCCCTTGCTCTTGTTCTCGTTGTAGCCCTTGGTGCTTGTGGTACAAAAGAAGAGGCACCAGCTCCAACACCTGAAACAGAAGCAGAAGCCACAGAGGAGCCAGCTGAAGAACCTGCAGAAGAAACTGCAGAAGAAACAGAAGCAACAGAAGGTGCTCTAGAAGACGGCACATATTTTGCCATGGATGATGAGTTTGCAGACAGCGGTTGGAAAACTGCAGTAACCCTTAAAGTAGAGGGTGGAAAAATTGTCAGCGCTGATTGGAATGGCGTCAACGTTAAAGCTGGTCTAGACAAGAAAGCCTTTTCTAAAGAAGGCCTCTATGGCATGAAAGAAAAAGCTAATGCACAGGCTGAGTGGCACGAACAAGCTGAAAAAGTTGAAGCATACCTGCTTGAAACCCAAGACCCCAAACAAATTGAATACAAAGACAACGAAGGTCACACCGATGCAATTGCAGGTGTATCCATTCATGTAAATGAATTCTTTGAACTAGCTGAAAAAGCCCTTGCTAATGGCCCAATCGAAGAAGGCCCCTACACCAATGGTGCTCTACATGCTGAAAATAAAGAGTTTGTGAATGGATGGAAAGAAACCGTTGATCTAACTGTACTCAATGGACACATTGTTGGTGCATATTGGGATGGAATCAGCGAAGAAGACGCTGAAGTTACCAAAAAAGCTGCTTCTGAAGACGGAAGCTATGGCATGAAAGAAAAAGGTAATGCCCAAGCTGAATGGCACGAACAAGCTGCTAAAGCTGAAGCTTATTTACTAGAAACACAAGATCCTACAAAGATCGAATACAAAGATGAAAAAGGCACAACCGACGCTATCTCTGGCGTATCTGTTGGTGTTAAAGGATTCTTTGAGCTAGCTAAAGAAGCTTTAGGCCTATAATTGAGTGCATAGAAAGGGTTTTTCAGAAAACCCTTTTTTGCGTGGGCTCAAATCAATTCCTTGAGCCCTTGTTCCTATGTTTATAGAAAACCAATGACTCTGTGTAAGGAAACCCATGAAACGAACGATAAGCTTAGTACTTCTTCTCTTATTCTTAGTAGGTCTACTTTCCTGTAATGCTCAGGACCCAGAACCCGTTGTAAGGCAAGATTTTGCACTGGCAACAGTGGTCAAGATTACCCTACGGGATCACGGGAGTGAAGAACTGATGGATCAGCTCTTTGCTCGCTTAAGAGAGATAGAAGCACGCATGAGTACTTCAGAAGAAGGCTCAGATATTTATAAATTAAATCATGCCAAGGGTGAACCCGTTGAGGTTCATGAGGATACCTACTATGTTATCCAAAAGGCCAAAGAATACTTCGAGCTAACGGGTGGATTCTTTGATCCCAGCATTGGAGGGGTGGTGGACCTATGGAAGATCGGATCTGAAGACGCCCGCATTCCCTCATCTGATGAAATCAAGGAAGCTCTAACCAGTGTAGATGGCAGTCAAATTGAGCTCCTGCCAGATCAAAAAGTCAGAATCCCACAAGGGATGATGCTGGATCTTGGTGCTATTGCAAAAGGATACGCAGCTGATGAAGTAGCCAATATGGCCCGAGAACATGGAGTAAGCAGTGCTATCTTTGATTTGGGTGGCAATGTTCTAGCCCTAGGCAACAAGGATGGAAAGGACTTTCGCATTGGGATCCAAGAACCCTTCTCGGACATCCAGCGGGGTGTTCCCTTTGCTATTCTTTCTTTATCTGATGCAACCGTTGTCACCAGCGGTGACTATGAGCGTTTCTTTGAAGAAGACGGTAAGCGGTATCATCATATTTTGGATTATCGAACAGGCTATCCTGTGGAAAATGACTTAGCCTCAGTTTCCATCATTACTTCCTCTTCTATTGAAGCAGACGCCTTAAGTACAGCAGTCTATGCCATGGGCGCAGAAAAAGGGAAAGCCTTTATCGAGAGTAGAGAAGAACTGGAAGCTATTTTCGTTACACGAGATAAAAGAGTGATTGTGACAGAAGGATTACTTGAGAATTTCTTGTTGGAAGACTCAAGCTACTATAGGGAGTAAATCTAGGGAGAATTCATGAAAAAAATTGTTATTTTGGGTGCTGGTTATGGCGGTATCCTAACAGCAAAAAAACTTGAAAAAACCTTCCGGAAAAGGGAGGATGTGGAAGTTACCATCATTGATAAGAATACTTATCACGCGATGTTAACTGAACTCCATGAGGTTGCTGCGGAACGTGTTCCTCGTGAAGCGATTCGTATTGACCTAGACAAAATCTTTGCGAAAAGAAACATCACCGTTGTCCATGATGAGATCATGGAAATTGACTTTGAAAACAAGGTTCTAGAAGGAAAAGTGGACAAGTACGAATATGATTATCTTGTCCTAGCTACTGGATCTAAGCCTACTTTCTTCGATACACCTGGAGCTGATACAAACGCACTAACTCTTTGGACTTATGCCGATGCTCTACGCATCAACAATCATATCCACAAAATGTTCCAGCTTGCTACTTCTGAACTTGATCCTGAAAAACGTAAAGCCATGCTTAACTTAGCTGTTATCGGGAGTGGATTTACAGGAGTTGAGATGGTAGGTGAGCTTGCCGAGTGGAAAGACCGCCTCTGCAGAACCTACAACATCCATCCTGATGAAGTAGGAATTCATGTCATTGACATGTTGCCTAAAGTGCTTCCTATTTTTGATGATGTACTCTCAGATAAAGCTGAAGCATATATGCGAAAAATGGGCATTCAAGTTCACTTAAGCTCTGCTATTACTGCAGTTAATGAAGACTCCATCGAGATGAAGGGTCGTGAACCTCTTATGACGAGAACAGCCATCTGGGCTGCTGGGATTGAGGGAAGTGATCTGATGGAGGGCATTAGTCTTGAAAAGGTAGCCCGTAACCGTGTTAAAACAGATAAATATCTTCGCTCATTGGATCATGAAGATGTCTTTGTCGTAGGCGACAACATTTTCTACATTCCTGAAGGACATGAGCGTCCTGTTCCTCAGATGGTTGAGAATGCTGAGATCTCCCATGAAGTCGTCAGCCACAACATCATTGGAAAGATTGATAACAAAGAGATGATAGAGTTCAAGCCTGAATTCCATGGTGCCATGGTTTCCATTGGTGGCCGTTATGGTGTTGCTGAACTCAATACAAAAAACAGAAAGTTCCATTTAAGTGGCTTCTTTGCCATGTTCATCAAGCACTTTGTCAACATCATGTACTTTATGAAGATATGTGGTATTAACAAAGTATGGACCTATCTCCTTCACGAGATTTTCCATGTTGATGATAGACGAAGCTTCGTTGGCGGTACATTCTCCAAGCGTTCACCCAACTTCTTCCTCGTTCCCCTGCGTATTTTCTTGGGAGTGAAGTGGTTGATGGAGGGATTAAGTAAGGTGGATTCAGTCTTGAATGATCCCACCAATATCTTCCTCCTACCTGCTAAGGCAGCTGATGCTACAGCAGCAGCAACCGAAGCAGCTGAGGGAGTCTCTGCTTTACCTGTTCCTGATTTTATCTGGAAAATTGGCGATTGGTTTATGAATCTTCTGTTCTACAATGCCGATGGTAGCTTTAATGGCTTAGCCCCTGTTTTCCAAACCTTAATGGTTGTTGGTGAAATTCTTGTTGGTCTTGCACTGATTGTTGGCCTCTTTACCTTCTTTGCAGCATTGGTGTCTCTACTGATGAGTGGTATGATCTATGTTAGTGGAAATGCTGCACCAGAAATGCTCTGGTATATCTTTGGAGCCATTGCAGTATTGGTAGGTTCTGGAAGTACCTTTGGACTGGACTATTGGGTATTGCCCTGGCTATCTGAACGCTGGAAGAAGCTAACCTTGGTACGCAGGTGGTATCTCTTTACGGACAGACCTCGAGGATACTAAGATGAAACTCTTTGAGCGCCACAGTGCAATGCTCGAACAAGTTGATCAAAAACTCTATGATTTTATCAAGACGGGAAATAGCTACATCAATGGCTCTGTGGAGTACCTGTCCACCATGAAAGGCAAAATGCTTCGTCCCCTGCTCTATATGCTGGGGGCGAAGATTGCCGGTGGCAAAGCCAATCTTGAGGTAGCTACAGCCCTGGAAATGCTTCATGTGGCCACCTTGATTCACGATGACATCATCGATGAATCTAAGCTGCGACGAAACAAAGAGAGCATTCAGAGTAAATACTCAAAAGACTATGCACTCTATATGGGAGACTATCTCTTTAGTTCGCTGTTTCTTCTCCTTGCCGAGTCCCCTATGGAGCGGGAAGAAATGCTGGATGTTGCCAAAATGATGCAAAAAATCTGTGTAGCAGAAATGCATCAATACCATGAACGCCATAATCTGGATATGGGTTTTCTCGGCTACCTTAGAATTATCTCTGGAAAAACAGCTGCTCTGTTTTCTCTCAGCCTTGCTGCAGGTAGTAAGGATGAAGAGACAAGAAAGAGTCTTCTTCGCCTAGGCTATCGATTGGGTGTAGCTTTCCAGATACAAGATGATCTCTTAGACTTCTATGGTGATGAAGAACGAGTAGGAAAAGAATTAGGTCAGGATCTTGCCCGAGGAAATTACTCTTTGCCCATTCTTTTTGCACATGAAGTGGCACCAGAGGCAACCGAAGCCTTACTCCAAGAAGAATCTCTCTCAAGAGAAAAACTTCAGAAGCATCTTGCTGAAACAGGAGCTTTGGAGAAGACAGAAGAAGTGCTCAACAATTACTTTGTCAAAATAGAGCATGATATGAAAAAACTTGATGAATTAGAAGGAAGTGAAGAACTTCGAGAACTCATTGATTTATTAAAGGAAAGAAAACACTGATGAAGGTGAAGGAATTTCTCAAACTTGTTGAAATACAGACGAAAGTAGCCAGTGTTTTACCTTTATTCATTGGTTTTTTGTACAGCAGACTTACTTTTGGAAGCTTTCAGGGTTTTCC